>NZ_JBRIQR010000016.1:0-127481 GCF_052983755.1 Enterobacter sp. CFEC122
AATATGATGATCTCATATCAGGAACTTGTTCGCACCTTCCCTAAAGCACTCGTATTGACCGTGGCGGCTACCACATTCTGTCTGATGACCAGCCCGGCGTTCGCGGTTGAGGAAACCACGCCGCAGAATATGACCTGTCAGGAATTTATGGATATGAACCCAAAAAGCATGACCCCGGTGGCCTTCTGGGTAGTGAATCGCAACACCGACTTTAGCGGCGGCGACTATGTTGACTGGCATGAAGTCGAGACCGTTTCGGTACCGAAAATGCTGCAGGAGTGCCACAAGAACCCCGCCGCTAAACTTGGCGATCTCAGCGCGGTCATCAAAAAATAACCCCCCCGGCATCAGGCCGGGGAAACCCGCCGCGCTGCGGCGGGTCCCGCTTTACTCATCGATACCGCATTCGCACGGCAGAAGGCGGCCGATAAGCTTGCGATACAAAAACGCCCCGATAATCGCCCCCACCACCGGCGCCAGCAGCGGCACCAGAAAGTAAGGGATCGCCAGCCCACCGGTAAAGGCGATCGAGCCCCACCCGGCCAGACTGGTAAACAGTTTTGGGCCGAAGTCGCGCGCCGGATTCAGCGCAAAGCCGGTTAGCGGCCCCATCGACGCGCCGATCACGGCGATCAGCAAGCCAATCAGCAACGGCGCCAGCGGCCCGCGCGGAATTCCGTTGCCGTCGTCGGTCAGGGCCATGATCATCGCCATCAGGATTGCCGTGATGGTGGTCTCAACGGCAAACGCTTGTATAAAAGTGATATGTGGATGCGGGTACGTGGAAAAGACCCCGGCCAGGTTAAGGCTGGCGGCAGTGCCGCGCACGATATGCTGACTCTGTTCAAGATCGAGAAACAGCTGGCGATAGAGCCCATACACCAGCGCGGCGGCGCAGAAGGCCCCGGCCGTCTGGGCAACAATAAACGGCAGCACCTTGCGGCGTTCAAAACAGGCGAACAGCCACAGGGCAATGGTCACCGCCGGATTAAGGTGCGCGCCGGAGACACCGGCCGTCAGGTAGATGGCCATGGCGACGCCAAGGCCCCAGATAATACTGATCTCCCACTGACCAAAGCTGGCCCCGGCGACCCGCAGCGCAGCGACGCAGCCCGCGCCGAAGAAAATGAGCAATCCGGTGCCAAGAAACTCGGCCACGCACTGCCCGGTTAAGGTAGAAGTCTGGTTCATTATCGGCATCCTGAAATAGCACGTTAAAGAGAGAGGCTGGCGCGAGCGCCCGTTTAATTCGCCTGACCGGCCAGTAGCAGCCCGGTGGCGACCGCATTGCGCGGCCCTTCTGTTCCCCGAATATTGCCCTGCCCGGCGACTACGCCATAGTGCGACAAGGCTTCCGTGATAAGCTGCGGGATCTCAAAGTCCAGCGATGAGCCGCCCACCAGCACCACAAAGGCGATATCGCGAATGGAACCGCCGGGTGAGACCTGGCGCAGCGCGCGCAGGCAGTTGGTGACAAACACTTTCTCTTTCGCCTGCCGGCGCACGAGACTAATTTTTTCCAGCGGGCTGGCGTTATCGATCGGCACCAGTTCGCCCTCCTTGATGTACACCACTTTGGCGAACACCGCCGGGCTGAGGGCTTCCCGAAAGAACTCCACCGCGCCATTCTCGTGACGAATACTGAACAGGCTTTCCACTTTGGCCAGCGGGTATTTTTTTATCGCTTCCGCCAGCGAAAGATCCTCGAGGCCCAGCTCGGTTTTAATCAACAGGCTGACCATATTCCCCGCCCCGGCGAGATGGACCGCCGTTATCTGCCCCTCCGCGTTGACGATCGCCGCATCCGTCGAGCCGGCGCCGAGATCGAGGATCGCCAGCGGCGCCGCACAGCCGGGAGTGGTTAACGCCCCGGCGATGGCCATGTTGGCCTCCACGCCGCCCACCACCACCTCGGTCTGCAGTCGGGCGCTCAGTTCGCGGGCGATAACCTGCATTTGCAGACGGTCCGCTTTCACCATCGCCGCCATCCCGACGGCATTTTCCATGGCGCACTCGCCGGCCATCCCGCCCTGCACCTTGCGCGGAATAAACGTATCCACCGCCAGCAGATCCTGGATGTATATCGCGCTCATCTCATGGCCGGTCAGGGACGCCATTACCTTGCGCACCCGCTCAAGCATGCCGCCGGCGTGAGTGCCCGGTTCGCCGCGGATGTCGCGTACCGGAGCACAGGCGCTCATCGCCTGCATGATGGCTTCCGCGCCCTCGGCGACATCGGCCTCTCCGCGGCGCTTTTCGCCGCTAATGTAGAGGTTGCCCGCCGGGATCACCCGCGACTGCACGTCCCCCTGCGGGGTCTTGAGCACCACCGCTGAACGGTTGCCAATCAGGGCGCGGGCGATGGGGACGATGGCCTGGGTCTCTTCCGGGCTTAGCCCGAAGAAGGTGGCGATCCCGTAGGGATTCGACAGGATCCGCACCACCTGGCCCGGCGCGGCCACTTCCACCGCCGCCATCACCCCCTCGGGGACCTGCTCCAGGAGCGTCACTTCATCTACCACCGGCAGGGTTTTACGCAGGCGGTTGTTCACCAGCACGCCGTCGTCCTTTTTGAGGATCGCCGCCACCACGTTGATCCCCCGGTCGAGCGCCTCATTGAGCCACCACACGGCGTCAAGGAAATCGACGGCGTCGTCAATCAGTACGATCCACCCCTCGGCATACTGCGCCGCCGGCAGCGTCGCCAGCCGCCCGAGGGCGATAGTCGTCCCCACGCCAACGCCCACCCCGCCCGGCGTCTGCGGGTTATGACCGATCATGGTCGATTCGGTGATAATGGTCTCGGTGATGGTCTCCATCGCCACATCGCCAATCACCGGCGCGGCTTCGTTAAGATAGATGCGAGAGACATCGCTCATCGACCACGGTGTTTTCGCCAGGGCCTGCTCCAGCGCGGCGAGGGTCCCGGCGATATTGTCCCGCGTCCCTTTCATGCCCGTCGTCGCGACGATCCCGCTGGCAACAAACGCCCTCGCCTGCGGGTCGTCGGACGCCAGCGCCACCTCGGTGGTGGCGTTGCCGATATCAATCCCGGCTATTAACGGCATGCTGACCTCCGCTTAGCTTCCTTTACGCAGCTTATGCCGCTGCTGATACACTTCCGCCGACTCCCGGACAAAGGCGGCATTCACTGTCGCATGCCAGGTGTGCTCCAGCTCGTCGGCGATCGCCAGCAGCTCCGCCTGCGAGGAGCGGAACGGGCGCAGCGCGTTATAGATAGCCAGAATGCGCTCGTCAGGAATGGCGATAAGCTCCGCCGCGCGGCGGAAATTGCGCGCCACCGCATGGCGCTGCATCTGCTCAGCAATCTGCGCCTGGTACTCAAGGGTCTGGCGGGAGATCCGCACATCCTGCGGGCCCACCTCGCCAGAGAGCACCTTCTCGAGGGTAATATCGGTCAATGGTTTGCCGGTAGGCGTCAGGATATGCTCCGGGCAGCGGGTGGCTAACGGATAATCCTGCACGCGCATGGTTTTCTCGCTCATGGTCACTCCCTTACTAAGTTGACGTGCAGGGTGACGGGCTCGGCGTCCTGCACCACATGTTTGGTCTCTTTGATATGAAATAGCGCGGCTTTGGCCATAAATTTCGGCCGCACCATCTGATCGTTCACCACCGGCACCGGCGAAGGTGACTCTTTGCGCGCATAGCGCGCGGCGTTTTTGCCAATCTGCCGGTAGGTTTCCAGCGTCAGCAGCGGCGCCTGGGAGAACAGCTCCAGGTTGCTGAGCGGCAGCAGATCGCGCTGATGGATGACCGTGGTCCCCTTCGACTGGATACCGATGCCGATCCCCGAGCCGCTCAGGTTGGCAGCATCCCAGGCCATAAAGGAGACGTCGGACGTGCGCAGAATGCGCACCACCCGGGCGTGAAGCCCCTCTTCTTCCACCCCGGCAATCAGCTCTTTGAGGATCGCGCCATGGGGCATATCGATCAGAGTGTGATGCTGGTGTTTATCGAAGGCAGGGCCGACGCCGATCACCACTTCATCGGCGCGTTCATCGGCAGAAGCTACCCCGCCCTCGCGGGTTTTCAGGGTAAAAGAGGGCTGAATTTGGGTTGTCTGTTGCACAGGAATACCGCCTTATTCAATGGTGTCGGGCTGAACCACGCCCGGAATATTTTTGATCTCCGCCCAGCGTTCGGCAGAGATGCGATAGCCGGTGCCCGGCCCCTGATAGTCATTGATGTCGTTGACCGCACTCACCACCTCGAACTGCCGATCGAGAATGGCCGAGGTCTGCAGGTAATCGCCGGTGACCCGCTGGCGCAGCATATTGAGAATATTGCTGGCGATATCCTCAAAGCCGCTGCGGCTCAGCGCGCCGACAATATCGAGGCCGGTGATGTTGCGCTTCATCATCTCTTCCACCGCACTCAGATCCTCCACCACGTTACGCGGCGGCATCTCGTTGCTACCGTGCGCGTAGGTGGCGGCCTCCACCTCCTCGTCGGCGATTGGCGGCAGCCCCAGCTCGCGGAAAACCGCCTGGATCGCCCGCGCCGCTTTCTGGCGAATGGCAATGGTTTCCGCCTCGGTCACCGGACGCAGGCCGCCGTCAACCATCAGGTCACGCTGCAGGATGTTGTAATCATCAAAATCTTCCGCATCGAAGTTCGAGCCGGCGAACATGTTGTCGTAGTTCGGCACCGCGCTGTAGCCGGAGAAAATAAAGTCGGTGCCCGGCAGCATCTGCATCAGGGTGCGCGCGGTGCGGCGAATATCCGAGTGGGAGAAAGTCTGGTCGTTAGCGGACGCCACTTCGAGGTCGAGCATAGAGGCGATCAGGTTTTCCGCCAGCACCGCCCGAATGCCCGACGGCACAGCGCCGGTCATGCCGATACAGCTCACCGCGCCGTTTTGCAGCCCCTGAACCCCGGCGCCTTTGGTAATGAAGATGCAGCGCGATTCGAGGTAGAGCATCGACTTGCTCTCCGAATAGCCCATCAGCGCTTCGGATCCGGTGCCGGAGGTGTAGCGCATTTTCAACCCGCGGGAGGCGTAGGCCGAGGCGAGGAACGCCTTTGACCACGGAGTATCATCGCCGTCGGTAAATACCGCTTCAGTGCCGTAGACCGACACCGTCTCGGCGTAGCTGGTTAAGCCACGCATGCCCAGCTCCAGCTCGGTGGCCTCTTCCACCGAGCACTGCGTCAACACGCCGGGACGGCCGCACTGCGAACCGACCAACAGCGCCAGGGCGTTAAACGGCGCATAGCGCGCGATACCGACCGTGGTCTCCTGTTCTGAGAAGCCGCGGATCCCGGCCTCGGCGGCGTCAGCGGCAATCTGCACCGGATTATCTTTGAGATTGGTGACGTGGCACTGGTTGGAGGGGGTCCGGCGGGCACGCATCTTCTGCAGCGCCATCATCATCTCCACCACGTTCATCTGCGCCATCACCTCGACCGCTTTGGCCGGCGTGATGGCGGTAGTGATGGCAATGATCTCCTCCCGGCTGACGTGAATATCCACCAGCATGCGGGCTATTTCCACCGCCTCCAGGCGCATTGCCTGCTCTGTGCGCTCAACGTTGATCGCGTAATCGGCGATAAATCGGTCGATCATGTCAAACTGGTCCCGGCGTTTGCCGTCCAGTTCGACGATCAGACCGTTGTCCACTTTTACTGAAGAGACCGGGTCAAAGGGGCTGTCCATGGCGATCAGCCCCTCTTCAGGCCACTCGCCAATCAGCCCGTCCTGATTGACGGGGCGCTGGGCCAGTACTGCAAATCGTTTTGATCTTTTCATTGTTCATCGGCTCAAAAGGTGAAATCCGCAGACGGTAGCGAATACGCCGGGCCAGCGTCGTTGCCGCCCGGCCATTACTGGCAATAGCGGAACTTTAAATGAGCCAGTGGTGAAAAAAATAAATTTAATTTCGTTTCAATTTGGCACACGAAATCTACCGACAGTTTCACTATGAAACTTTACTCCGGCGGCAAAAATAAAAAATGTGATCGCCCGCAATGATATAAATCAATTAATAAAAAACGCCCTTAATTACGTTTTGCCGACGCTATTTTAACCCTATTGACTAAATCATGGCGGGCGACAAAATAACGCTGACAAAAATAAAGCAAGCCAACCGAATGGTAATAGTTTTTTACTATCGCCCCCTACTGACTATTCGCGCCAGCGTTATCCTGGTGCGGGAGAGAATGATGAACAAGAGCCAACAAGTTCAGACAATCACCCTGGCCGCCGCCCAGCAAATGGCGGCGGCGGTGGAAAAAAAAGCCACTGAGATCAACGTGGCGGTGGTGTTTTCCGTGGTTGACCGCGGAGGCAACACGCTGCTTATCCAGCGGATGGACGAGGCCTTCGTCTCCAGCTGCGATATTTCCCTGAATAAAGCCTGGAGCGCCTGCAGCCTGAAGCAAGGTACCCATGAAATTACGCCAGCGGTCCAGCCAGGACAATCTCTGTACGGTCTGCAGCTTACCAACCAACAGCGAATTATTATTTTTGGCGGCGGCCTGCCAGTTATTTTTAATGAGCAGGTAATTGGCGCCGTCGGCGTTAGCGGCGGTACGGTCGAGCAGGATCAATTATTAGCACAGTGCGCCCTGGATTGTTTTTCCGCATTATAACCTGAAGCGAGAAGGTATATTATGAGCTATCGTATGTTTGATTATCTGGTGCCAAACGTTAACTTTTTTGGCCCCAACGCCATTTCCGTAGTCGGCGAACGCTGCCAGCTGCTGGGGGGGAAAAAAGCCCTGCTGGTCACCGACAAAGGCCTGCGGGCAATTAAAGATGGCGCGGTGGACAAAACCCTGCATTATCTGCGGGAGGCCGGGATCGAGGTGGCGATCTTTGACGGCGTCGAGCCGAACCCGAAAGACACCAACGTGCGCGACGGCCTCGCCGTGTTTCGCCGCGAACAGTGCGACATCATCGTCACCGTGGGCGGCGGCAGCCCGCACGATTGCGGCAAAGGCATCGGCATCGCCGCCACCCATGAGGGCGATCTGTACCAGTATGCCGGAATCGAGACCCTGACCAACCCGCTGCCGCCTATCGTCGCGGTCAATACCACCGCCGGCACCGCCAGCGAGGTCACCCGCCACTGCGTCCTGACCAACACCGAAACCAAAGTGAAGTTTGTGATCGTCAGCTGGCGCAACCTGCCGTCGGTCTCTATCAACGATCCGCTGCTGATGATCGGTAAACCGGCCGCCCTGACCGCGGCGACCGGGATGGATGCCCTGACCCACGCCGTAGAGGCCTATATCTCCAAAGACGCTAACCCGGTGACGGACGCCGCCGCCATGCAGGCGATCCGCCTCATCGCCCGCAACCTGCGCCAGGCCGTGGCCCTCGGCAGCAATCTGCAGGCGCGGGAAAACATGGCCTATGCCTCTCTGCTGGCCGGGATGGCTTTCAATAACGCCAACCTCGGCTACGTGCACGCCATGGCGCACCAGCTGGGCGGCCTGTACGACATGCCGCACGGCGTGGCCAACGCTGTCCTGCTGCCGCATGTGGCCCGCTACAACCTGATCGCCAACCCGGAGAAATTCGCCGAGATTGCTGAACTGATGGGCGAAAATATCACCGGACTGTCCACTCTCGACGCGGCGGAAAAAGCCATCGCCGCTATCACGCGTCTGTCGATGGATATCGGTATTCCGCAGCATCTGCGCGATCTGGGAGTAAAAGAGGCCGACTTCCCCTACATGGCTGAGATGGCTCTGAAAGACGGCAATGCGTTCTCGAACCCGCGTAAAGGCAACGAGCAGGAGATTGCCGCGATTTTCCGCCAGGCATTCTGAGTGTTAACGAGGGGACCGTCATGTCGCTTTCACCGCCAGGCGTACGCCTGTTTTACGATCCGCGCGGGCACCATGCCGGCGCCATCAATGAGCTGTGCTGGGGGCTGGAGGAGCAGGGGGTCCCCTGCCAGACCATAACCTATGACGGAGGCGGTGACGCCGCTGCGCTGGGCGCCCTGGCGGCCAGAAGCTCGCCCCTGCGGGTGGGTATAGGGCTCAGCGCGTCCGGCGAGATAGCCCTCACTCATGCCCAGCTGCCGGCGGACGCGCCGCTGGCTACCGGACACGTCACCGATAGCGACGATCATCTGCGTACGCTCGGCGCCAACGCCGGGCAGCTGGTTAAAGTCCTGCCGTTAAGTGAGAGAAACTGAATGTATCGTATCTATACCCGCACCGGGGATAAAGGCACCACCGCCCTGTACGGCGGCAGCCGCATCGAGAAAGACCATATTCGCGTCGAGGCCTACGGCACCGTCGATGAACTGATATCCCAACTGGGCGTCTGCTACGCCACGACCCGCGACGCCGGGCTCCGGGAAAGCCTGCACCATATTCAGCAGACGCTGTTCGTGCTGGGGGCTGAACTGGCCAGCGATGCGCGGGGCCTGACCCGCCTGAGCCAGACGGTCGGCGAAGAGGAGATCACCGCCCTGGAGCGGCTTATCGACCGCAATATGGCCGAGAGCGGCCCGTTAAAACAGTTCGTGATCCCGGGGAGGAATCTCGCCTCTGCCCAGCTGCACGTGGCGCGCACCCAGTCCCGTCGGCTCGAACGCCTGCTGACGGCCATGGACCGCGCGCATCCGCTGCGCGACGCGCTCAAACGCTACAGCAATCGCCTGTCGGATGCCCTGTTCTCCATGGCGCGTATCGAGGAGACTAGGCCTGATGCTTGCGCTTGAATTGGCTGGCGTCAATATCGTACTGCTTCATTTTGCGCCACAGGGTGGTGCGGCCGATATTGAGCAGCTGCGACATCTCCTGCACCCGCCCGCTGGTCACCCGGGCGGCGTGAATAATAGCTTCCTTTTCGATGGCGCTAAAGGTCAGGCTGGCCGGCAGCAGCGATGACGCGCTATCCCCGCCCGGCCGCTCGGAAAAGAGATATTCCGGCAGATTACTCAGGCGAATGTGGCCGTTGTCGCTGCTGATGGCGATATTCTCAATGACGCTGTTGAGCTCAAAATCATTCCCCGGCCATGAGTAGGCCACCAGCTGCGCCAGCGCGTCATCGTCCACTTTCAGTCGCGAAGAGAAACGCTTCTCCAGGCTCTTCAACCGGTTATGCACCAGCGACGGAATACTGTTGCGTCGGGCGCGCAGCGGCGGGATGACGATCTCAAAGGAGTGCAGCGCATAGTACAGCTGGCGGCTAAAGCGGTTCTGTTCCACCAGATTGGCCAGATCGACGGTGGTGGTGGCAATCACCTTCACATCCACCGGGATCAGGCGCCGGGCGTCGAGGCGGGTGAGCACGCCCTGCTTAATCACCTGCAGCAGGGCCGACTGCAGCTCCGGCGCCAGATACTCGATCTTTTCCAGAAACAGGGTGCCGCCGTTGGCGAGCTCAAGGCGGCTCAGGCGACCATTTTCATCGTCGGTAGGGGCGCTGCCCATAAAGTCCTGGCCCAGCACGCTGTCGGCATATAGCTGGCAGTTGACGGCGATGTAGGGGCCGCCCGCCCGTTCGCTTTCATTGTGGATAGCCTGGCTCAGCAGCTCTTTCCCAACCCCCTCTTCGCCGCACAGCAGCACCGGGAAGCCACCGCGCGCCGCCTGGCGGCCAAAGTGGATCAGGCGTCGGGTTTCCGGATCGTCGGCAGACATCTGCTCAAAGGTGTGGCTCACTTTACCGAGCTGGCTGGTCATCAGCTGCCGCATCTGCTCCACCGGGTGCAGCAGCAGAATAAAACTGTTGCCTTGCGCCTCGACAATCGGTTTTAAGGTGATCACCGCATCGACAAACTGATGCTGACTTTCAAAGGTGACTTCGACGTGATTCAGGCCACGGGCGTGTTTGATGGCGCGGCGCAGCAGCGCCGGGAGGGTCACCAGATCGGCGATATTTTTCCCCTGGCTGGCCTGAGCATCAAGATGCAGCAGTCTCGCCGCCTGAACATTGAGAAACTGCAGCACGCCCTGTTCGTTCCACGCCATCACCCCATCGTCCATGCTCTCCAGCAGGCCGTACATCTGATTGAGGTGACGGTTGGATTCCGCCAGCAGGCTGTCGGTAAGCAGGGAGTTACCCACCTCGCGGGCGATGGCCAGCGTCAGGGAGAGGTCGGCGCTGGACTGGTGCTCGACCAGACAGCAAAGCGAGATAGAGCCGAACAGCCGCCCGTGGTTATCAAACACCGGCGTCGAGCAAAAACTCCATGGCTGTAGCGCCTGCTTAAAATGCCGATCGCCGGCGGTGTTGATCGGCTGGCCCTGCATCGCGGCCAGCGACAGCGCGCAGGTGCCGATAATGCTCTCCGCACAATAGCTGCCGTCGCGAAATCCCAGGGCAGCCAGCTGGGCCAGGGTTTGCGGCTCGCCGCAACGGCTCAGGATGCAGGCAGACTCATCAAGAATAAACAGCGCGCAGGGGCGGCCGTCCATAAACTCCCAGGCGTCTTCCAGAGCCGCCTGGCCGATGGTCAGCAGCGCGGTTTTACGCCGACAGATGGAGTCGAAGGTCAGGCCCTGGGCCTGGTGCGGCGTTTGCCAGGTTTCGCGCTGCATAAACTTGCTGCAGCGGTGCCATGACTGGGCGATGACGGAAGAGACCACCTTCCCGGTTTCCTGAGTCTGAACAGTCATATCCTTTTCCGCGTTGTACCATAGAGAACCCCTCCGGCAGCGACTGCCGGAGGGGAGAAAGAAAAACCGCTGACCTGGGCCAGCGGTTTAGCCACCGCGAATTAACGCGCCAGCCACTGCTGGCCTAACAGATCGGCGGTGAGGATAGCGGCATGGACGCTCTCCGGGGTCACCGCAAACGGCATATTATGGATGGTTTCCCCTTCCGCGCAGGTGGCTTTCGCCACCGCGGCGATTTTCTCGTCGATCCCCTCTTTGACGCCCATCTGCGCGAGCGTCACCGGCAGGCCGACGCGCTGGCAGAAGCCCAGCACCGTTTCAATCTCGTCCATCGGGCTGTTCTGTAGCACCAGCTGCGCCAGGGTACCGAAGGCCACTTTCTCACCGTGATACAGATGGTGGCACTCTTCAAGGATGGTGAAACCGTTGTGAATCGCGTGCGCGCCGGCCAGGCCGCTGCTCTCAAAACCGATACCGCTCAGATAGGTGTTGGCTTCGACAATACGCTCCAGCGCATCGGTCACCACTCCAGCCTGAGCCGCCAGGCGTGCTTTTTCGCCTTCAGCCAGCAGCGTATCATAGCACAGGCGCGCCAGGCTCAAGGCCGCCGCCGTGGACTGCCCGCCCGCCATGCTGGTGGCTCGCGCATCGAAGCAGGCCTTGGCTTCAAACCAGGTGGAGAGCGCATCGCCCATCCCGGCCACCAGCAAGCGTACCGGCGCTTTGGCGATAATCGCCGTGTCCATCACCACCATATCCGGGTTTTTCGGGTAGATCAGATACTCTTCAAACTCGCCCGCCTCGGTGTAGATAACCGACAGCGCGCTGGTCGGCGCATCGGTTGAGGCAATTGTCGGGATCACCACCACCGGCAGCTTCTGATAATAGCCGATCGCCTTCGCGGTATCGAGGGTTTTCCCGCCGCCGATACCCACCACGCCGCGGCAGCCGTGCTGCTTAAGAATGGCGATCAGGCGGTTGATTTCCGCATGGCTGCACTCGCCGTTAAACCGTTCCGCATGGCAGCTAATATTGTGGCTATGCAGGCCGTTCAATACTTTGTCGCCCGCCAACTTCATCACGAAGTCATCGGCGATAACAAAAAAGCTGTCGGCCAGGTTTTTAGCGTATTCGCCAAACAGCATGGCGGCATCAGGTCCCTGGAGATATTTGGCTGGAGATTGAATAACTTTTAGCATTTCTTTCACCCTCAAATAAGTGCGTATGTTGACACGTGAGCCCAGGCCGTCATGCCGCGGCGCCTGATATCAATGGCGCTAACAGCCACGCTGCCGGAGCGATGCATCCACTGTAGGGCGAGCCGCGGCGAAAAAAATTTTTCCCTTTTTGTTCTGTTCTGAAACAGATAAAAAAATAATGCGTTTCACATTGAAACAATGTGACTGAGAAAGCGATGGGATTGCGATCGCGATCGGATCATTTTGGCAAAAAAGCCGCTATCGTCTCCCCTCTTTAACGCAGAAAATTGCCTCAATGCGGCACAATGGCGAAAAAAATCATCCTTGCCCCATTTCTGATAGCAGAAAAAAACGGACAAATTATTAGCGCTGGCTCGCATTTCTCCTGTTTATCGGCAATTAATGTTCCATAAAGGAACAAAAATTCTTTTCTACGTTCCGTTATGGAATCAATTTTGACGGCATTTTATTTTGCGCCCGCTCAGCCAGAATCACTACATCGCCGGGCTACCCTTATAGACAGGCGACCTCCCCCTACCCTACGGAGCATAAACAATGAAAAAACTGATTAACCGTGTGGAAGATGTACTGAGTGAACAGCTTATCGGCCTGGCGAAGGCGCATCCTGAACTGACGCTGCACCAGGACCCGGTCTATGTCACCCGCGCTGATGCACCGGTCGCCGGCAAAGTGGCGCTGCTCTCCGGCGGCGGCAGCGGACACGAACCGATGCACTGCGGCTACATCGGCCAGGGCATGCTCTCCGGCGCCTGTCCGGGGGAAATTTTCACCTCGCCGACGCCGGACAAAATGTTCGAATGCGCGATGCAGATTGACGGCGGCGAAGGCGTCCTGCTGATTATCAAAAACTATACCGGCGACATCCTGAATTTTGAGACCGCCACCGAGCTGCTGCACGAAAGTGGCGTTAAGGTTACCACCGTCGTGGTGGATGACGACGTGGCGGTAAAAGACAGCCTCTATACCGCCGGACGCCGCGGCGTCGCCAATACCGTGCTGATTGAAAAACTGGTCGGCGCCGCCGCCGAACGCGGCGACTCGCTGGAAGCCTGCGCTGAACTGGGCCGCCGTTTAAATAACCTTGGTCACTCGATTGGCATCGCGCTGGGCGCCTGCACCGTACCGGCCGCCGGACAGCCCTCCTTTACCCTGAAAGATGATGAGATGGAGTTCGGCGTCGGCATCCATGGCGAGCCGGGTATCGACCGCCGCCGCTTCAGCTCGCTCGACCAAACCGTCGATGAGATGTTCGATACCCTGCTGGAAAACGGCGCATACAGCCGCACGCTGCGCCAGTGGGATAACGTCAAGGGAGCGTGGCAGGAAGTGAAACAGAGCAAAACCGCGCTGCAAAACGGCGATCGGGTTATCGCGCTGGTCAATAACCTCGGCGCCACCCCGCTTTCCGAACTGTACGGCGTTTACAACCGCCTTGCCCAGCGCTGCGAAGCGTCCGGCATTGTGATTGAACGCAACCTCATCGGCAGCTACTGCACCTCGCTGGATATGGCGGGTTTCTCCATCACCCTGCTGAAAGCGGATGATGACACGCTGGCGTTATGGGACGCCCCGGTCCATACCCCAGCGCTGAACTGGGGAAAATAAGGAGCACGACATGTCACTGAACAGAACGCAAATCGTCGACTGGCTGTACCGCTGTGGCGACATTTTCACCAAACAGAGCGATTTTCTCACCGGCCTTGATAAAGAGATCGGCGACGCCGACCACGGCCTCAATATGCATCGCGGCTTCAGCAAAGTGGTCGAAAAGCTGCCGTCGATCGCCGATAAAGACATCGGTTTTATTCTCAAGAATACCGGGATGGCGCTGCTTTCCAACGTCGGCGGCGCCAGTGGCCCGCTGTTCGGCACCTTCTTTATCCGCGCCGCCCAGGTCACCCAGGCGCATCAGAGCCTGACCCTCGACGAGCTTTATCAGATGATCCGCGAAGGCGCGGACGGCGTCGTCAACCGTGGTAAAGCGGAGCCGGGCGATAAGACGATGTGCGACGTCTGGCTGCCGGTGGTGGAATCCCTGCGTCATTCCAGCGAGCAACATCTGTCTATCCCTGCCGCGCTGGATGCCGCCTGCGAAGTGGCCGAGCGCGCCGCCCACGCCACCATCACCATGCAGGCGCGTAAAGGCCGCGCCAGCTATCTCGGCGAGCGCAGCATCGGGCATCAGGATCCCGGCGCGACCTCGGTGCTGTTTATGGTTCAGATGCTGGCTGCCGCCGCCAAAGAGTAAGGAAATCGCGATGGTAAACCTGGTTATTGTTTCTCATAGCGCCCGGCTGGGCGAAGGTGTCGGAGAACTGGCCCGGCAGATGTTAATGAACGATGGCTGTAAGCTGGCGATCGCCGCCGGGATCGACGATCCCGACAGCCCGATCGGCACCGATCCGATTAAAGTCATGGAGGCGATCGAATCCGTCGCCGATACCGACCATGTTCTGGTGATGATGGATATCGGCAGCGCCCTGCTCAGCGCCGAAACCGCCCTCGATCTGCTCGATCCGGCGATGGCGGCAAAGGTGCGGCTGTGCGCCGCGCCGCTGGTCGAAGGGACGCTGGCGGCCACCGTCAGCGCCGCCTCCGGCGCCGGGATCGACAAAGTTATCGCCGATGCCATGAACGCCCTGGAAGCCAAGCGGGTTCAGCTGGGTTTACCTTCGCACACGCCTGACGCCGCCGCCCCAACGCTTGCTGACGACGGCGATGCTAAATCGGTTTCAGTCATTATTAACAATCACAACGGCCTGCACGTGCGTCCGGCATCAAAGCTGGTCGCCGCGCTGGCGGGTTTTAACGCCGACCTGGTGCTGGAGAAAAACGGCAAATGCGTCACCCCGGACAGTCTGAATCAAATCGCTCTGCTACAGGTGCGCCGCCACGATAAGCTGCGCCTGCTGGCCCGCGGTCCGGACGCCGATGCGGCGCTGGCGGCGTTTCAGGCGCTGGCCGCCGATAACTTCGGCGAGTCGCCGGAGGCGCAGCCGACAGCGGAACCCGCCATACCTGCGCGTGTTGAAGGCGCCGCGATGCTTTATCCGCAGGCGCCGATCCAACCGGCGCTCCCCGCCGCCGCCGACATCGCCCGCGAGCAGCAGCGCCTGCGCCAGGCGATCGACCAGACGCTGGCCGATCTCAATGCGCTCACCGAGCTGGCGGAACACAAATTTAACGCCGATATCGCGGCGATCTTCGCCGGTCATCACACCTTGCTCGACGATGAAGATCTGTTTGATGCCGCCAACGATCGCCTGCTCACCGAACAGTGCTCGGCGGAATGGGCGTGGCATCAAGTGCTGATGGAGCTCAGCCAGCAGTATCGTCAGCTGGATGACGCCTATCTGCAGGCCCGTTATATCGATGTCGACGATATTCTGCAGCGCACGCTGCGCCATCTGCAGGGTATTAAGGAGACGCTGCCATTCGCCAGTGAGCCGACGATTATTATCGCCGACAATATTTATCCCTCGACTGTACTCCAACTGGATGCCAGCAAGGTCACCGGCCTGTGCCTGCGCGACGGCAGCGAACAGGCCCACGGCGCGATTATCGCCCGCGCGGCGGGGATCGCCTGGCTATGCCAGCAGGGCGAAGCGCTGAATGATATTCAGCCTGGCGAAGCCATCACGCTCGATATGCGTCTGCAACGTCTTATTCGTCGCTAAATCCACTTTGACCGTTACCACTCCGGGGGCCCGCCTCCGGAGGGTGAGTTTTCGCTTACTGATCAGGAACCACTATGTCTCAATTCTTTTTTAACCAGCGCGCCAGCCTCGTTAACGACGTGATCGAGGGAACCATTATTGCCAGCCCGTGGAACAACCTCGCCCGCCTGGAGAGCGACCCGGCGATCCGTGTAGTGGTACGCCGCGATCTGAATAAAAACAACGTGGCGGTGATTTCCGGCGGCGGTTCAGGACACGAACCGGCGCACGTCGGCTTTATTGGTAAAGGCATGCTGACCGCCGCGGTCTGCGGCGATCTGTTCGCCTCGCCGAGCGTCGATGCGGTACTCACCGCGATTCAGGCGGTGACCGGCGAGGCGGGCTGTCTGCTGATCGTTAAAAACTACACCGGCGATCGGCTTAACTTCGGCCTCGCGGCGGAGAAAGCGCGCCGTCTTGGCTATAACGTAGAGATGCTGATCGTCGGCGACGATATTTCGCTGCCGGATAACAAACAGCCGCGCGGTATCGCCGGGACTATTCTTGTGCATAAGGTGGCGGGCTATTTCGCCGAGCGCGGCTTCAACCTCGCCACCGTCCTGCGTGAAGCGCAATACGCCGCCAACCATACCGCCAGCATCGGGGTGGCGCTGGCCAGCTGTCACCTGCCGCAGGAAGCGGAAAGCGCGCCGCGCCATCAGCCCGGCCACGCCGAGCTGGGGATGGGCATCCACGGCGAACCGGGAGCCTCGACGATCGCGACCCATAACAGCGCGGAAATCATGCAGATTATGGTAGAGAAGCTGACCGCCGCCCTACCTGAAACCGGCCGCCTGGCGGTGATGCTCAATAATCTCGGCGGCGTGTCGGTGGCCGAGATGGCGATTCTGACCCGCGAGCTGGCCAACACCCCACTCCATGCGCGCGTTGACTGGTTGATTGGCCCGGCTTCGCTGGTAACGGCGCTGGATATGAAAGGCTTCTCGCTGACCACTATCGTGCTGGAAGAGAGCATTGAAAAGGCGCTGCTGTCGGATGTCGAAACCGCCAGTTGGCAGAAGCCGGTGCAGCCGCGGGCTGTTAATATCATGCCGTCCGCGCTCGCCAGCGCACGCGTCGCCTTTACGCCATCGGCCAACCCGCAGGTGGGCGATTACGTGGCGCAGGTGACCAGCACCCTCTCCGGCCTCGAAACCCATCTCAACGCGCTTGACGCCAAAGTGGGCGACGGCGATACCGGCTCCACTTTCGCCGCTGGCGCGCGTGAGATTGCCGCTCTATTGCAACGCCAGCAACTGCCGCTCAATGATTTACCCACGCTGTTCGCGCTAATTGGCGAACGCCTGACGGTGGTGATGGGCGGCTCCAGCGGCGTATTGATGTCGATTTTCTTCACCGCCGCCGCGCAGAAGCTGGAGCAAGGCGCCAGCATGGCGGAAGCGCTGAACGCCGGTCTGGGGCAGATGAAATTTTACGGCGGCGCCGATGAGGGCGACCGGACGATGATTGACGCTCTACAGCCGGCGCTGGCGGCGCTGCTGGCCGAACCGGATAATCTGCAGGCCGCTTTCGCCGCGGCGCAGGCCGGCGCGGATCGCACCTGCCAGTCGAGCAAAGCCGGCGCCGGACGCGCCTCCTATCTCAATAGCGAGAGCCTGCTCGGCAATATGGACCCCGGCGCCCACGCGGTGGCGATGGTGTTTAAGGCGCTGGCGGAACGCTAAGCCTCACCCGGTGGCGCTGCGCTTACCGGGGCGACATAACACCATTGAAAGGTAGCCCGGAGAAGGCGCAACGCGCCGCCATCCGGGTTTACCACACTGCCGATTATTTGCTATGCCAGTACGCCTGCGAACGCACCAGTTGCTGATCGATACTCGGCTCCTCAAAGCGCGCCAGCAGCGATTTCACCACGCCGCCTTCTCCGGTCAGCCAGATAAAATAATCTTCTGACGGCACCTTGACCTGAGCCAGCCGCTCGGCGACGAACGCCGGGTTGTGGCCTACCACCCATTCGATATTAAAGCCGTCGAGATCCGCCAGATAATCTTTATACGAAGCATCCGCGACGGTGACGATGGCCGTCACCTGCGGCGTCACCGGCAGCTGACGTAATCCCAGCAGGCGACGGCGCAGCGCCGGCATGCCCGACTCGTCACAGACATAAAGCTGCCAGGCGTAATCTTCCGGCACCACCAGCGAGCCGCGCGGCCCGCCGATCACCAGCTTATCGCCGATGTTGGCTTCCAGCGCCCAGCGGCTGGCAATACCGCCATCGTGGATATAAAAATCGTAAGCCAGCTCGTGGCGTTCGGCATCGTACAGCGGCGTGTAGTCGCGGGTCGCCGGGCGCACGCCCTCGCCCCAGTTAATGCCTTCGTCGGTCACTTCCGGCGGCGTAAATACGCTGCCCGCCTGCGGGAAAAACAGTTTGGTGTGGTCGTCAAAACCTTGTGAAACAAAGCCATCCAGCGCCTCGCCCCCCAGCACGATCCGCTGGAACGCCTGGCCGATACGCTCAACGCGCAGCACGGTTAATTCGCGAAAACGTAGTTCGTTACGCACGCGCTGTGGGTAGCGTGAGGTGTTTTTTGTCATTTTTTCGCCTTCGTGAAGATAATACGATATATCTAAATTTATTTTTAAATGATAATGATTGCTAATCAAAAAGATTGCAAGCACTTTTTTGATATAGTCAGCTTGAGATTAAACAGCTATCAGCAATCCATAAAAACCATTAATAATCATCAAATTAAACAAAAATTATTTTATAGACTTGCAAGTCGATAAACTTTAGATATAAATTAGATATATCTAAATAACATCAGGAGACGATGATGCAAAACCATCATGAAGGTTGCTGTAAACATACAGAGCACCAACACGAAGGCTGCTGCAAGGGTGAAGGACATCACCACGAAAGCCGCCACAGTGAGCACCATGCAGGCTGCTGCAAAAGTGAAGAGCATCGCCACGCAGGCTGTCACCAGGAACATCACCACGAACAGGGTGCGGACGCCGCCACGGTCGCGGCGGAGGTGGTGGTCGTCGCCAGTGCATCTCCGTCACTAACAACGAAGTCGCTGCCGACGAACAGAAAAAATTGCGCGAACAGGGCTTAAGGCCTGGAGATCCTGATTGGGAAAAGTGGGGGATCTGTGATTATATCACCAAACCACGTGTACAAGCTGCTATCACAGGCAAAACGCCGAATGAACAACCGATTAAGGGCAATTATAGGTTTACAGACGAGTTCCCAATGTCTGACGGTTTTGAGGAAAATGCCGAGTTTTTCACTCTGACCTACGAAGCTGAGAAGTCGGTTAGCCACAACTTGGCCTTTGTTCGCATTGCGCCGTTGCTATGGCTACGCGCGGGTGCGCGCGGCGAACGTATTGAAAAAATACCTACTAAAGGATGGGAAGTGACCGATGCGTACGGTCTACTGCTAGATGTAGACCAAGCAACCCCATTCATTGAAGCCATTGATACCGTAGCCCACGGGCACGTAAGGGTGAAACCAGCATCGTGACGCCCAACAGGCTCCAGCGGCAGTTCAACCCGGAAGCACCGGATGAGCGTTGGGTAACGGACATCACCTACATCCGGACTCACGAAGGCTGGCTGTATCTGACTGTTGTTGTTGACCTGTTCTCGCGCAAAGTTATTGGCTGGTCAATGCAGCCCCGGATGACAAAGGATATTGTCCTGAATGCACTTCTGATGGCCGTGTGGCGACGTAATCCTCAAAAGCAGGTGCTGGTTCATTCTGATCAAGGCAGTCAGTACACAAGCTATGAGTGGCAGTCGTTCCTGAAATCACACGGGCTGGAGGGCAGTATGAGCCGTCGCGGTAATTGCCATGATAATGCGGTTGCAGAAAGCTTTTTCCAGTTGTTGAAACGCGAACGGATAAAGAAAAAGATCTACGGAACGCGGGAAGAAGCCCGCAGCGATATTTTTGATTACATCGAAATGTTTTATAACAGTAAGCGTCGGCATGGTTCCAGCGATCAGATGTCACCGACAGAATATGAAAACCAGTATTATCAACGGCTCGGAAGTGTCTAAATTATCCGTGGCGATTCAGCCAGCAGTCGCGCAGCTGCCTCAAGCGCAGAGGATTGAAAAAATCTTCAGATATATATCATCACTCTGAACATACGCAATTAACGGCGGAATCTCACGATTCTACCGTTTTTTATTATTTTTCAGAGGAGTAGTGATGAATAATTCTGAAGGTTTGAAGTCGTTTCAGCAATCGCTTGCTGATCTGCCGCAATGGGTATCAGAGCGGCTTCTGCAGCAAATTAACCAGTTAACTAACTACGAGCCAGTGATCGGCATTATGGGTAAAACCGGTGTTGGGAAGAGCAGTCTGTGCAATGCCCTGTTTGCCGGAGATATATCACCGGTCAGCGATGTGGCGGCCTGTACACGTGAGCCACTGCGCTTTCGCCTGCAAGTCGGCGACCGCTATATAACGCTGATGGATCTGCCCGGCGTGGGCGAAAGTGGCGCTCGCGATACCGAGTATGCTGCGCTGTACCGCGAACAGCTTCCTCGCCTCGACCTGGTACTGTGGCTGATTAAGGCCGATGACCGGGCGCTGACGGTGGATGAACATTTTTATCATCAGGTGATTGGAGAGGTATACCGGCATAAGGTGCTGTTTGTTATCAGCCAGTCGGATAAGGCCGAACCTACCAGCGGTGGGGGACAGTTGTCCACGGCGCAGAAGCAGAATATCAGCCGCAAAATCTGCCTGCTGCATGAGCTGTTCCAGCCCGTCCATCCGGTGTGTGCTGTGTCGGTCCGTCTACAATGGGGGCTTAAGGTGATGGCCGAGCGGATGATTAAGTGCCTGCCACGTGAGGCCACCAGCCCGGTGGTGTCGCAACTCCATCCTTCCTTTCGCACGACGGTAGTCCGGGAACAGGCTCGTAGCGATTTTGGTGAAACCGTCGGGGCCGTACTCGATAGCATCAGTGCCTTTCCCCTGATACCCGCCCCGGTGCGGGCCGTCATTCAGGCCGTGCGCACCACGGTGGTGTCAGTGGCCCGCGCCGTCTGGGATTTCTTCTTCTGAGTATTTAACCCATCCCTGTTACTTCCCTGCCCCTGTCGCCGATGCGACGGGGATCCCTTTTATTTGTTTTCCCGTTATGAGGAGTCTGCTTATGACCCGTCTGGCTTCGCGCTTTGGCGCAGCAAACCTTATCCGTCGCGACCGTCCGTTAACCCGTGAAGAGCTGTTTCGCGTAGTGCCCAGTGTATTCAGTGAGGACAAACACGAGTCCCGTAGTGAGCGTTATACCTATATACCCACCATCTCCCTGCTCGACAGCCTACAGCGAGAAGGCTTCCAGCCATTCTTTGCCTGTCAGACCCGAGTGCGTGACCCGGGTCGTCGTGAACATACAAAGCATATGCTGCGTCTGCGGCGGGAAGGGCAGATCACCGGTAAACAGGTGCCGGAAATTATTCTACTCAACTCTCACGATGGAACCAGTTCGTATCAGATGTTGCCGGGACTATTTCGTGCGGTTTGTCAGAACGGGCTCGTCTGCGGTGAGTCGTTTGGCGAGGTGCGGGTGCCACACAAGGGGGACGTGGTGAGTCAGGTGATTGAAGGCGCGTATGAGGTGCTGGGGATTTTTGACCGGGTGGAGGAGAAACGGGATGCCATGCAGTCGTTGCTGTTGCCACCCCCGGCACAGCAGGCACTGGCAAAAGCCGCCCTCACATACCGCTTTGGTGAAGACCACCAGCCGGTGACTGAATCGCAGATCCTCTCCCCTCGCCGCTGGCAGGATGAGAGCAATGACCTGTGGACCACGTACCAGCGTATTCAGGAGAACCTGATTAAGGGCGGGCTCAGTGGCCGTAATGCCAAAGGAGGACGGTCACATACCCGTGCCGTTCGCGGTATCGACGGGGACGTGAAACTTAACCGGGCACTGTGGGTGATGGCGGAAGCCCTGCTCACGCAACTGCAGTGACCGTTTAATGTTGCTGCTTTGTTAATATCGGACACCACCTGTCCGCATCGCACCGTGCTGACGGTCCTCACTCACCGAGGGAAGGCCTGTAACCCCCGCTGCCTCTGGCTTTTGCAGAAATGAAAAATAGTTTCTGTGGTGTCCATACCCTGTCCGACCCCCTCTTTAAAGTAATCACATCATTTTCAGTCAGTTAACTTTCACGGAGAACGTCTCATGACACAGGCAGAACGCCGCCATGACCGGCTGGCTGTCAGGCTGTCACTGATAATCAGCCGTCTGGTGGCAGGGGAAACGCTGAGTGTGCGTAAGCTTGCCGCTGAGTTTGGTGTGTCGGTGCGCACGCTGCGGCGTGATTTTCGTGAGCGGCTGATGTATCTGGACCTGGAGTATCAGTCCGGATATTGCCGCTTACGCACTGCGGGCAGTGAGACGCAGATGGTGCCCGACGTGCTTATCTTTGCCCACCGCAGCGGGATGGCCGGTCTTTTCCCTGGCTTTGACCGTCGTCTGGTAAACGCACTGCTGATGTGCGATGAGTCTCCCTGCGTAATCGCACCCGCCAGTCCGGCTCCTTCGCCATCAGGCGCATTGTCTTTCTGGCGACTGATTCAGGCCATTACCGGGCGCAGGCGGGTGACGCTGATTGCCGAGGGGCAGCGCTGTGAGCGGCTGGCTCCCTGCCGGTTACTTATCCACCAGCAGGCCTGGTATCTGGTGGCAGAGCACGACGGACATATCGCCGTATTCTCCCTGGATGAAATCCATCTGGTTCAGCCCCTGCAGGAGACTTTCCGGCGTAACGACAGTCTGTGTCGTCTTGTTGAAGACCCGGGCTTTATTCAGTCCTTACCCCATTTTCGCTTTATCCAGCAGTCACTGCTTACGTTTGTTCCGGCCAACAGCTCACCAGAATAGCGCAAGCGTTGTTATCAACCCGGCAACAGGGAGGAGCCCTATGCCCGTTATTGCCATTATCGCCATTGTTGTCATCGTCATCATTCTGAACAAAACCGGGGTGTCCGACAGTCTCGCGGCCCTGACCCTTGCCACTGTTGCCGCACTGCTGACGGGAGGTGGCGCAGCCGGTGCTGCCAGTGTCGCGCTAACACCGTTCGTCGGCGTGCCGGTGGGTATTTTCGTGGGCATTTATGTCTTTGCCAAAGTGGTTCGTCTGATTTCAGGAAAAAAATAATGAAACGTAAAACACTGCCTCTGCTGGCGCTGGTTGCCACCACTCTGTTTCTCATCGCATGCGATGACAGAAGTGATGACCTGAAGGCCATCAGTAAATTTAAGGACCTCACCCCACCGCGTTTCAGTGATGTGGTCAGCCACCAGGATGATGTCAGCGAAGAATGGTCACAGGTTGACTACTTATCCGGTCCCACCTTGCAGGTTTTACGTACCCGCCAGTCGCCCGATGGCTGCGAGGATGGCAGTTACTACTACCTCGTGGATATGCAGGAAAAAACCGTCCAGCCACTGATGAATGCGCTGTGTATTGCCGATAACATCAAACTGGAATACCAGGAGGTGACGGACCCGTATACCAAAGAAAAATACTTTGAGTACGCCCATGACGGCAAACTGATGGGGCAGCTACTGATACCCTCGAACCCTGACAATCAGGAATAAAAACAACGATAAAGGAAACAGAAATGACAATACGTTCACTAAGTCGGTTTGTGCTGGTGGGTGTACTGCTCGCGAGCTTTAATGCCTCTGCTATCCCGGGGTTCTGGCAGCAGGGTTACGGTCAGGGCAATACGGAATACAGTGTGACCGAAGCCAGCGGGAAGACGTTTACCATCAACTGCACAGGTAACCCGGACCAGAATGGTTTTTATCAGCATTCAGTCTTTCTTACCCTTGCCGATGACAAGATGGTCAGTTCGCACGATGACGACACTACTATCACCGTAGTGATGGATCACCAGCAGTACATTATTCCGTCCAGCCTGGGCTGGCGTAACGGCGATAACGCCTGGTTTGACTTCATCAGCAATATCTCTGAGGCCGGGCAGTTCGACGTCTACGTCAATGACCACAAAGCAGGGACCTTCACTGCGGACCGGAAGAACGCTGAGAAAGTTCTGTCCACTCTCGGAGACTGCAGCAACGACTGATAGTAGTATCTTCCCCAGCAAATCCACCCCGACAGCTAGCAGGCTGCCGGGGTTTTCTTTTATCAGGAGCCCGAAAATGACCCAATCCGTGTTGCTGCCACCGGGGCCTTTCACCCGGAGACAAGCGCAAGCGGTCACTACCACGTACAGCAATATCACACTCGAAGACGACCAGGGCAGTCACTTCCGTCTGGTGGTTCGTGATACTGAAGGCCGGATGGTCTGGCGGGCATGGAACTTTGAGCCGGATGCCGGTGAAGGTCTTAACCGCTATATCCGCACCTCAGGCATCCGTACAGACACGGCCACCCGCTGATCGCGAAGCATTTACCCGCATTCACCTCCCCGAACACACTTTATATCCCCATACGCCAGCCATCGCCGCTGGCGTTTTTATTGACGGAGACATACCCATGACAACACAGACGCAGCACGACCTCGCACCCGCTAACCAACCCGAATTTGAACTGACCGTCACGCCGGTCCCCGATGAACAGCGTATCGATTTCTGGCCACAGTACTTTGGCGCTATCCCGCAGTGGCTACTCCTGGAGCCGCATATCTTCGCCTGGATGGACCGCTTCTGTGAGGGCTACAGCGGTGGTATCTGGTCGTTCTACACCCTCAGCAATGGCGGCGCATTTATGTCCCCCGAGCCTGACAACGATGAGACATGGCGTCTGTTTAACTGCCTGAACGGTAACGATGCCCAAATGAGTGCAGAAGCAGCAGGTATTGCTGTCTGCCTGATTGCGTATAGCCACCATGCCTGCCGTACAGAATGTGACGCGATGACCGCACACTATTACCGCCTGCGGGAGTATGCCATGCAACATCCAGAGGCTCACGCCATTCTGCGTATTATCGACTGACCGAAGGAGCAACAGATGAAACAGCTTTCCTTTTTACCCGGCGAGATGACGCCACAGGACCGGCGTCTCATTCAGCGGGCGCTCAGGGCTCTGGACCGCCACCTGCATGAGCCCGGCGTAGCCTTCACCTCTACCCACGCCGTACGTGAATGGCTGCGACTGCATATGGCCGCGCTTGAGCGGGAAGAGTTCCGGGTGTTGTATCTGGACAACCAGAATCAGTTGATTGCCCATGAAACGCTCTTCACCGGCACGATTAACCGCACCGAGGTGCATCCCCGGGAGGTGGTCAAACGTGCTCTGCACTTCAACGCGGCGGCGGTGATACTCGCGCATAACCATCCTTCCGGCGAGACGACACCTAGCCAGGCCGACAAAACCCTCACGCAGCGACTGTTTCAGGTGCTTCAGCTGGTGGATATCCGTGTCCCTGACCATCTGATTGTCGGTGGCAGGCAAATCTATTCGTTCGCAGAACACGGTCTGCTTTGAGGTATTACATGAAAATTATCAGTAAACGCAGGGCAATGACGATATACCGCCAGCATCCTGAGTCCCGAATCTTTCGCTACTGCACCGGCAAATACCAGTGGCACGGTAGCGTCTGTCATTACACCGGCAGGGACGTTCCGGATATCACCGGAGTCCTCGCGGTATACGCCGAACGCCGCCAGGACCGTAACGGGCCCTATACCTGCCTGATGAGCATCACCCTGAACTGACAATAAAAGGAGAGCCGCCATGACCCACATCATCTGGGGCCTGCAGCGGAATATCACGCCGCGCCTGGGAGCCCGTCTGGTACAGGAGGGCAACCGACTGCACTACCTGGCTGACCGGGCCAGCATCACCGGTATGTTCAGTGACGTCGAATGCCTGAAGCTGGATGACACATTCCAGCACTTTATCCGCCAGATGGAATCGATGCTGACCACCGGTGAACTCAGCCCCCAACATGCCCACTGCGTCACCCTGTACCACAACGGTTTTACCTGTGAAGCCGACACCCTTGGCAGTTGCGGCTACGTATACATCGCCATTTACCCCACTCAGCGTTAATTACCTTCACGAGAGCAAACATGAAAACTTTACCTGCAACAACTCTGCGGGTGGTGAAGCCCTGCCTGTCACCCGTGGCTATCTGGAAAATGTTACTGACACGCCTGCTGGAACAGCACTATGGTCTCACCCTCAACGACACACCGTTCAGTAAGGAACGTGTTATACAGGAACATATCGATGCCGGGATCTCGCTGGCTGATGCCGTGAATTTTCTGGTGGAAAAATACGAACTGGTGCGTATCGACAGGAAGGGGTTTAGCTGGCAGGAACAATCCCCTTATCTCCGGGCTGTAGACATTCTGCGAGCACGGCAGGCAACTGGCTTGTTGCGGCAAAGCCGTAAAAATTTGGTACGGTGAATATTACAGGCAGTGCTACTGGCTTTCATCACTATCCGGGGATGCTGGCAGCGAGATGAAGAGGGCAGGGTAGCAATTCCTTACCTGACCCATTACCTGACCCAAATTGCATCCAAAGAAAAAGGAGTTAGACGATTTCTCATCTAACTCCTTGTTTTATCTGGTGGCCCCTGTTGGGTTTGAACCAACGACCAAGCGATTATGAGTCGCCTGCTCTAACCACTGAGCTAAGGGGCCGTGGCGGTGAATTATAAAGTAACTCCCCGCAGCAATCCAGCCATTCACACCTGCCTGCTGTTTTTATAAACAACGCATAATCAATCCTTTATACTTCCATAACGATGTATCAGCGGGAGTAAAGATGATCAACGACATTCTGGCCCCTGGCCTGCGGGTGGTGTTCTGCGGAATCAACCCGGGCAAGTCCTCGGCGCACACCGGTTTTCACTTTGCCCATCCGGGCAATCGCTTCTGGAAGGTGATCTATCAGGCCGGATTTACCGACAGGTTACTCAAGCCCGAAGAGGAGCTGCACCTGCTGGATACGCGCTGCGGAATTACCATGCTGGTCGAGCGGCCGACGGTACAGGCAAGCGAGGTCAACCTGCATGAACTGCGCAGCGGCGGGCGGGAGCTGGTGAAGAAGATTGAAGACTACCAGCCGGCCGCACTGGCGATCCTCGGCAAGCAGGCCTACGAGCAGGCATTCAGCCAGCGCGGGGCTAAGTGGGGTAAGCAGAGCATCATGATTGGCGTTACGCAGGTGTGGGTGTTGCCGAACCCGAGCGGGCTCAACAGGGCGACGCTGGACAAGCTGGTGGAGGCCTACAGAGAGCTGGATGAGGCGCTGATGGTGCGGGGGCTTTAGGGCTTCTACGGCCTGATGCCCTCACCCTGACCCTTTCCCACAGGTCGAGGCAATAAAAAAAGCTCCCCGAGGGGAGCTTTTTCACTGTCAGAACAGATTAGTCGTCCAGGAAGCTACGCAGCACTTCAGAGCGGCTTGGGTGACGCAGCTTACGCAGCGCCTTCGCTTCGATCTGACGGATACGTTCGCGGGTAACGTCGAACTGTTTACCCACTTCTTCCAGCGTGTGGTCGGTGTTCATATCGATACCGAAACGCATACGCAGCACTTTCGCTTCACGGGCGGTCAGGCCAGCCAGAACGTCGTGCGTTGCGGCACGCAGGCTCTCGGTGGTGGCAGAGTCAAGCGGCAGCTCGAGGGTGGTATCCTCGATGAAATCACCCAGATGCGAATCTTCATCATCACCAATTGGTGTTTCCATGGAGATTGGCTCTTTGGCGATCTTCAGCACTTTACGGATCTTGTCTTCCGGCATCAACATGCGCTCGGCCAGCTCTTCCGGCGTCGGCTCGCGACCCATCTCCTGCAGCATCTGGCGGGAAATACGGTTGAGCTTGTTGATGGTCTCAATCATATGCACCGGAATACGGATGGTGCGCGCCTGATCCGCGATAGAGCGGGTGATAGCCTGACGGATCCACCAGGTTGCGTAGGTGGAGAACTTGTAACCACGACGGTATTCAAACTTGTCTACCGCTTTCATCAGACCGATGTTGCCTTCCTGAATCAGATCCAGGAACTGCAGACCGCGGTTGGTGTATTTCTTGGCGATAGAGATAACCAGACGCAAGTTCGCTTCAACCATCTCTTTCTTCGCACGGCGGGCTTTCGCTTCACCGATGGACATGCGACGGTTGATATCTTTAACCTGCTCGATGGTCAGGCCGGTCTCTTCTTCAATCTGCTGCAGCTTCTGCAGGCCGCGATACACGTCTTCTTTCACGTCGTGCAGTTTTTCAGACCACGGCTTGTTCATCGCGATAGCCGCGTTGAACCAGGTTTCGCTGGTTTCGTTGCCGGTGAAGAGGGTGATGAAGTTCTTCTTCGGCATTTTGCACTGCTCAACGCACAGCTTCATGATGATGCGTTCCTGGGTACGTACGCGATCCATCATCACGCGCATGCTGTTCACCAGGTAGTCGAACTGTTTTGGCACCAGGCGGAACTGTTTGAACACTTCAGACAGTTTCAGGATCTCTTCCTGAGCGGCTGCGTGGCTGCGGCCTTTCGCTTTGATAGTGTCACGCGTCACTTCGTACTGGGTACGCAGCTCGGCAAACTTCTCGCGCGCCAGTTCCGGGTCGATGCTGTTGTCATCATCGGCGCTGTCGTCGTCGCTCTCTTCCTCATCTTCGTCTTCGTCATCATCCATCTCTTCCTGAGACAGTTCAGAACCGACGTGAGTGGCGGTAGGTGCCATATCTTCTTCAGCGTTCGGGTCGACAAAACCGGTGATCAGGTCAGACAGGCGCGCTTCTTCCGCTTCAACGCGATCGTACTGCTCCAGCAGATAGGTGATCGCTTCCGGGTACTCGGCAACAGAGCACTGAACCTGGTTGATCCCATCTTCGATGCGTTTTGCGATGTCAATTTCGCCTTCGCGGGTCAACAGTTCAACGGTACCCATTTCGCGCATGTACATGCGGACCGGGTCAGTGGTACGCCCGATTTCAGATTCCACGCTGGACAGTACCTGTGCAGCAGCTTCTTCCGCATCTTCGTCAGTGTTGTTGGAGGTTTCAGCCAGCAACAGATCATCGGCATCCGGTGCTTCTTCCATCACCTGAATGCCCATGTCATTGATCATTTGGATGATGTCTTCGATTTGATCTGAATCGACGATATCTTCCGGCAGATGGTCATTGACCTCGGCATAGGTCAGATAGCCTTGCTCCTTACCACGTTGGACAAGAAGTTTCAGCTGTGACTGCGGGTTTTGCTCCATAAGACGGTATCCACACTTAATTCGTTTGATTGGTGTCGGCGATGGGGCTGCCAACCTTTAAAGCGAGGGCGTACTTATATTTTTGCCGCTGCCTCTCAGTGCGGCTGCCGGGGGCTTCCCGATCGATATTCGGCACTTAAGCCGTTAAATTTATTTATTTCTTCGCCAGTTCCTGGTTAATCATCCAGAGCTCCCGGCGTTCTTCGCTGCTCAAACCGTGTGTGCGCTCGCGAGCTATCAACTCTTCCTGGCGCAGCTCAAGCATCGAATCAAACATATGGTTGAGTGAGTCAGTGAACGTTTTTTCTGCAATGTCCTTATCTGCTATATCGTCCCACATCGACAATTTTTCAAGGGTAGCGGCCTCTTTTGTGCCGCGATAATGCTCTAAAAGTTGTCCGGTGGTCAGACCTGGCTGAGACAAACAGGTGTTGACCAGTTCTGAAAATAAGCCAAGCCCGGGCAATTTTTCGTGGTTCAAACCCGCCAGCGACGGCACCTGTGGCGCCAGCTCGGGGTTTTGTACCAGTAACCCTATCAGTATACGCATGGTTGTGCGTTTTAGCTGAGGCGCGGGGCGAACCGCACCGTTTTCAGCCTGTTTAGGCATTAAACGTTCAAGCTGGCTGTCATCCAGAATGCCGAGCTTGTTGCCTAACTCCTGACGTAGGTAGATGCGCAGCGTTTCGCCGGGCACCTGACTGATTAACGGCAGCGCCAGCGTGCTGAGCTGCGCGCGCCCGTCAGGAGTACTCAAATCGACCTGCGGCATCAGGCTGTTAAACAAAAACGTGGAGAGCGGCTGTGCCTGCTCCATCCGCGCTTCAAACGCCGCTTTGCCCTCTTTACGCACCAGCGTATCCGGGTCTTCACCGTCGGGCAGGAACATAAAGCGCAACTGACGCCCGTCGGTCATATAGGGTAGCGCGGTTTCCAGCGCGCGCCAGGCGGCATCGCGTCCGGCGCGGTCTCCGTCGTAACAACAAATCACGTTGTTGGTCACGCGGAACAGCAGCTGGATGTGATCCGCCGTCGTGGACGTTCCTAACGACGCAACCGCGTAGTTAATGTCGTACTGCGCCAGCGCAACGACGTCCATATAGCCTTCGACGACCAGAAGACGCGGAGGTTCCGCGTTATCCTGCTGCGCCTCATAAAGGCCGTAAAGCTGGCGGCCCTTATGGAAAATATCGGTTTCCGGGGAGTTGAGGTACTTCGGCAGGGCATCACCCAGCACGCGACCACCAAAACCAATTACCCGGCCTCGCTTGTCGCGGATTGGGAACATTACCCGTTCGCGGAAGCGGTCGTAGCTTCGTCCCTGGTCGTTGGTGACCAGCATGCCTGCATCGATGAGAGACTTACGATCTTCGCTATTGCCGCCAAAACGTTTTAACACGTTGTCCCAGCCGGGCGGGGCGTAGCCAATAGCGAAACGCGCAATGACATCGTCGCTCAGTCCGCGCTTGTTCAGATACTGACGCGCAGGTTCAGCCGCAGAGTGCTTAAGAGACTGTTGGTAAAACGAATTCAGGCCATCCATCAGTTGATACAGCGTTTGCCGTTGATGGCGCTCGATCTGACTTGGCCCACTGCCAGCTTCATACGGCACTTCAAGGTTATGCATTGCCGCCAGCTCTTCGACGGTTTCAACGAACTCGAGCTTGTCGTAGTTCATTAAAAAATCGACGGCATTACCGTGAGCACCACAGCCGAAGCAATGGTAAAACTGCTTTTCACCGTTTACGGTGAAGGAGGGGGTTTTTTCGTTATGGAACGGACAGCACGCATGGTAATTCTTGCCCTGCTTCTTCAGCTTTACCCGCGCGTCGATGAGATCGACGATGTCGGTTCTGGCGAGCAGGTCATTGATGAAAACGCGTGGGATTCTTCCGGCCATATGCCCCAAAATTTAAGCGACTTATAAACGAAAACAAGCCGCGCATTCCTTCCGGAAGCACGGCCTTACGACTACTACTCTGTCTGTCAATTGAGGGCTGAGGCCCTCAACCAATTAGTACAGACGAGTACGGCGTGCGTTTTCGCGAGCCAGTTTCTTCGCGTGACGTTTCACAGCGGAAGCTTTAGCGCGCTTACGTTCGGTCGTTGGTTTTTCATAAAACTCACGACGACGAACTTCAGCCAGAACACCTGCTTTCTCGCATGAACGTTTGAAGCGACGCAGTGCTACGTCGAACGGCTCGTTTTCACGTACTTTAATTACCGGCATGTAACTCTCACCTTTAATAAATTCGGTTTGCCGCTGGCATCAACGCCAGCTTATTTCAAAATGGTGCGGAATTTTACTGCAAATGCTGCTGCTTTGTAAAGCACCGATGCGATTTTGAAAGGGACTTTAATAAGGGTGAGGAGTATACACGAGCCTTCTTCCTGGGGCGAACAAAGTTTTACATCAACCCGCCCAGGCTCTACACTGCGCGGTATTGAAACGAGGTAAAACAAGTCATGCGTGTACTGGGTATTGAAACATCCTGCGATGAAACCGGCATCGCCATTTACGACGACGAAAAAGGGCTTCTGGCCAACCAACTGTATAGTCAGGTGAAATTGCACGCTGACTACGGCGGCGTCGTGCCTGAACTGGCCTCTCGTGACCACGTGCGTAAAACGGTTCCCCTGATTCAGGCGGCGCTGAAAGAGGCCGGGTTAAGTTCAACCGATATTGATGCCGTAGCCTACACTGCGGGGCCGGGTCTGGTCGGCGCGCTGCTGGTCGGTGCGACCGTTGGTCGTTCGCTGGCCTTCGCGTGGGATGTGCCGGCCATCCCGGTTCACCATATGGAAGGGCACCTTCTGGCACCGATGCTGGAAGAGAATCCGCCTGAATTCCCGTTTGTGGCGCTGCTGGTCTCCGGCGGCCATACGCAGCTGATTAGCGTCACGGGCATTGGCAAGTACGAGCTGCTGGGCGAGTCAATCGACGACGCTGCCGGTGAAGCGTTCGACAAAACCGCCAAGCTGCTGGGGCTGGATTACCCAGGCGGCCCGATGCTGTCCAAAATGGCGGCGCAGGGAACGGAAGGGCGCTTTGTCTTCCCGCGTCCGATGACCGACCGTCCGGGGCTGGACTTCAGCTTCTCCGGGCTGAAAACCTTCGCGGCCAACACGATCCGCAATAACGACGACAGCGAGCAGACCCGCGCCGATATCGCCCGCGCGTTTGAAGATGCGGTGGTGGATACGCTGATGATCAAGTGCAAGCGCGCGCTGGATCAGACCGGCTTCAAGCGTCTGGTGATGGCGGGCGGCGTCAGTGCCAACCGCACGCTGCGCGCGAAGCTCGCCGAGATGATGCAAAAGCGTCGTGGGGAAGTGTTCTACGCCCGTCCCGAATTCTGTACCGATAACGGGGCGATGATTGCCTACGCCGGTATGGTGCGCCTGAACGCTGGCGCAACGTCTGACCTGAGCGTGTCCGTGCGTCCGCGCTGGCCGCTGGCGGAACTGCCTGAGGCGTGAGTTTTTTTGCCCGGTGGCGCTGCGCTTACCGGGCCTACAAAACCGTAGGCCGGGTCAGGCGAAGCCGCCACCCGGCAATAACCCGCACTACACCCGCAGCATCCCTTTCTCTTCCAGAAACGCAATAATCGTCCCCAGACCGTCTCCCGCTTTCAGATTGGTAAAGGTCCATGGACGCTCGCCACGCATGCGGTTGGTGTCGCGCTCCATCACCTCCAGCGACGCCCCCACGTACGGCGCGAGATCGGTTTTGTTAATCACCAAAAAATCGGACTTGGTGATCCCCGGCCCGCCCTTGCGCGGGATTTTTTCCCCTTCGGCCACGTCGATCACGTAAATGGTCAGATCCGCCAGCTCCGGGCTGAAGGTCGCGCTCAGGTTGTCCCCGCCGCTTTCCACGAAGATCAGATCCAGATTGCCAAACTTCTCGCTGAGCGCTTCCACCGCCGCCAGGTTCATCGAGGCGTCCTCGCGGATCGCGGTATGCGGGCAGCCGCCGGTCTCCACGCCCACGATGCGCTCCGGCGCCAGCGCGCCCGCCTCGGTCAGGATGCGCTGATCCTCTTTGGTGTAGATGTCGTTGGTCACCACTGCCAGGTGATATGTGTCGCGCATTGCCTTGCAGAGCGCTTCCAGCAGCGCGGTTTTGCCCGACCCTACCGGGCCACCCACGCCCACGCGCAGGGGATGTTTGTAATCAGCCATGTTGACTCCTCAGGAACGGAATAGTCGTGAATATTGGGTTTCGTGGCGCGCGGAGGCGATGGCGGACAGCGGCGTTGCTGCCCCCAGCGCGTCGTCGCGACGTAAAAAGGCCTGTTCAAGCCCGGCGGCAAAATGGTCGCTCAGCTCGATAATCAGCTGCTGCGCCGCCTGCTGCCCAAACGGCACCAGCTTGACGCCCGCCATGACCGCGCTCTCAATCCAGCTGTAGCCGAGGCTCAGCGCCAGCTCGCGCACGTCAATGCCCCAGCGCACGCCGAGCCACGCCATGCCGCAGAGCTGGCTTTGCCTGCACAGCGCCAGCCATTCTGCCGGGCAGTCCGGCTCCCAGCTTTTGATGAGACGCGTAAAGGCCGCTCCGCGGTTGCGTTCTTCTTCGCGCAGTTCGCGCGTTTCCCGACAGGCGAGCAGGTATGCCGTCCAGCGTTTGGCCGTTGCCAGATCGTGCCGATCGCAGGCCTGGCAGAGGCGGTGAAACAGCGGCAGATCGACGCAGAAAAAACTCTGCTCCATCTGCTGGATCTGCCAGCGTTTAAAGGCGTCGACGTTCGCGACCCAGCCCGCCTCCACGGCCCACTCCAGCCCCTGCGACCAGGTAAACGATCCGACCGGCAGGCTGCTGCTGGAGAGCTGCATCAGGCGCAGCCACTGGCGGGCGTGCTCCATCAGCTCATCAGCGCCAGCAGGGCGGAGACGATCAGCCCGCCGCCGAAGGTTTTACGCAGCCCGTCGTGACGGCGCAGCAGCAAGCCTGCGGCGAAACTGGCGCACAGCACCGTGGCGCTGGCGAACATAAACCCGCTGGTGAACAGCCAGAAGCTATGGCCGGACATCTCCACGCCGTGCGCCCAGCCGTGGAACATCGCCAGGGCAGGCACCGCGAGCAGCAGACGGTTTTCAGTCTTAAACATCATCACGCCGCTGACCGCCAGCGAGGCGATAATCAGCATCTCCATGCCGCTAAAGCCGCCGAGCAGGCTGCCTGCGATGGCGCCGACAAGCATCATCCCGAGGGTGGCAAACGGCAGCAGGAGCTTGCGGCCGCTCAGCGCCGAGAGCACGCCTGCGCCCGCTAGCATCAGCAGGTGATCGAGCCCGGTCAGCGGATGGAAAAAACCGGCCTGAAAGCTGTCGGCACCGTGGCCGGGATGCGCGAGCGCGGGAACGGAAAAAGCCAGCAGTAACAGGGGGAGTAACTTGCGCATGATGAGTCCTTAATGTGAATGGGCGTGAGAATGGCTATGGGCATCGCTGGCATACGCGCCCGCTTCCGGTTCAAACGGCAGGCTGGCGTAGGTCACCTCCAGCCCAAACTGGCGCAGCATATCGTCGAGAACGTGATCGTGGTGATAGCGCAGCTCGCCGGGCATCACCTGCAGCGGCACGTGGCGGTTGCCCAGGTGGTAGCAGGCGCGGGCCAGCAGGAACGGGTCGGCGCAGCGCACCACGGAGACGGACTCAGCCGCTGCGATCACTTCGATCACCTCACTGCCGTCGTCGGTGGTCAGCAGGTCCCCCCCGCGCAGCAGCAGGCCGCGCGGCAGCATCAGCCCGGCTTCGCGCCCGTCGTTCAGCGCTACGCGGGCGCGGCTTTTCACCCGTACGTCAATCGGCAGCGTGACGCTGGCGGTAGTCGGATGTGCATGGTCCAGGCGTTGGGTCAGATAAATCATCATCACTCCTCAAAACAGGAAATAGCGTTGCGCCATCGGCAGAACGTCAGCCGGTTCGCTGGTAATCAGTTCGCCGTCGACGCGCACCTCGTAGGTTTGCGAGTCGACGGTGATGTTCGGCTGCAGGGCGTTGTGGATCATGTCCGCCTTTTTCACCGTCCGGCAGCCTTTCACCACCGCGGTGGCGCTCTGCAGGTTGAGCTGCTGCGGGATGCCGTTCGCACTGGCGGCCTGCGAGATAAACGTCAGCCGTGTGGCGTGGCGCGCGGCGCCCAGCGATCCAAACATCGGACGGTAATGCACCGGCTGCGGCGTAGGGATCGAGGCGTTGATGTCGCCCATCGGCGCGCAGGCGATCATCCCGCCCTTGACGATGGTGGCGGGCTTGACGCCGAAGAACGCCGGGGACCAGACCACCAGATCTGCCAGCTTGCCCGCCTCAATCGAACCCACTTCATGGGCGATACCGTGGGTCAGCGCTGGGTTAATGGTGTACTTGGCGACATAGCGCTTCACGCGGAAGTTGTCGTTTTCGCCGGTCTCTTCCGGCAGCGCGCCGCGCTGGACCTTCATGCGGTGCGCGACCTGCCAGGTGCGGATAATCACTTCCCCGACGCGGCCCATGGCCTGGGAGTCTGACGAGGTGAGCGAGAACGCGCCGATGTCGTGCAGCACGTCTTCCGCGGCAATGGTCTCCCGACGAATGCGGGATTCGGCAAACGCCACGTCCTCGGCGATATCCGGGTCGAGATGATGACAAACCATCAGCATGTCGAGATGCTCGTCGATGGTATTGACCGTGTAGGGCAGCGTCGGGTTGGTGGAGGAGGGCAGAATATTCGGGTGCGCGCAGGCGGTGATGATATCCGGCGCGTGGCCACCGCCCGCCCCTTCGGTGTGGAAGGTGTGGATGGTGCGCCCGGCGATCGCCGCCAGCGTGTCTTCGACAAACCCGGACTCGTTCAGCGTGTCGCTGTGCAGCGCCACCTGAATATCCATCTCTTCGGCTACCTCCAGCGAGCAGTTGATCGCCGCAGGCGTCGCGCCCCAGTCTTCGTGGATCTTCAGCCCGATGGCGCCCGCGGCAATCTGCTCGCGCAGGGCCGCCGGGTTGGAGCCGTTCCCCTTGCCGAGCAGGCCGATATTCACCGGAAGCGTATCGGCAGCCTGCAGCATGCGGGCGATATACCACGGCCCCGGCGTACAGGTGGTGGCGTTGGTGCCCGCCGCCGGACCGGTGCCGCCGCCGATCATGGTGGTGACGCCGGAGACCAGCGCCTCTTCCGCCTGCTGCGGGCAGATCCAGTGGATGTGGGTGTCGATCCCGCCTGCGGTGACGATCTTCCCTTCGGCGGCAATCACTTCCGTCGCCGCGCCAATCGGGATCGTCACACCGGGCTGGATGTCCGGGTTCCCGGCTTTACCGACGGCAAAGATCCGCCCGTTCTTGACGCCGATATCGGCTTTCACGATCCCCCAGTGATCGACGATCAGCGCGTTGGTCAGCACCAGATCCACGCAGTCGTCTGCGGTCATCTGCCCCTGACCCATGCCGTCGCGGATCACCTTCCCGCCGCCGAACTTGACCTCTTCGCCGTAGATCGTGAGATCGTCTTCTACTTCAATCCACAGCTCGCTGTCGGCCAGCCGCACTTTATCCCCGGTGGTGGGGCCGAACATATCGGCGTAAGCCTGGCGCGAAATCTCAGCCATGTTTCACCTCGCCCATTACCTCGCCGCGAAAGCCGACAATGCGCTGCGCACCCGAGACCTGAACCAGCGTCACTTCCCGCTTCTGGCCGGGCTCAAAGCGCACGGCGGTGCCTGCCGGGATGTTTAACCGGTAGCCTCGGGTCGCCTCACGGTCAAACTTCAGCGCCGGGTTGACTTCGTAAAAGTGATAGTGCGATCCGACCTGGATCGGTCTGTCGCCGTGGTTTTCGACAATCACGGTTTGGGTTTCGCGCCCGACGTTGATCGCAATCGTGCCGGGCAGGATCTGGTATTCGCCTGGGATCATCACGCGCTCCTTAGACGATCGGGTTGTGGACGGTGACGAGCTTGGATCCGTCCGGGAAGGTGGCTTCCACCTGAATGTCCGGGATCATCTCCGGCACGCCCTCCATCACCTGGTCGCGCGTCAGGACGTGGCGGCCCGCCTCCATCAGCGAGGCGACGGTTTCGCCATCGCGCGCGCCTTCCATGATGAAGGCGCTGATCAGCGCGACCGATTCCGGATAATTGAGCTTTACCCCGCGCGCAAGGCGGCGTTCGGCAACCAGCGCGGCGGTAAACAGCAACAGCTTGTCTTTTTCTCTGGGGGTCAGTTCCATAACGTTTCTCTTATGTCTGCCAGATACGCGGCGAACAGGCGGTTTTGGTGGTGAGGAGCGGGCGAAGCGACTGCCAGATGTCGCGCATCGCCCGCTGGCAAATCAGGTTATCGTGGGAGAGAAAACGCACCGACAGCAGCTCGTCGGTGAGCGTTGCCCCCGCAAAATGGCCCAGAGGCGCGAGCAGCGCGCGAACCGCGTCGAGATGTTCTTCATTGGCCGGATAGAACAGCAGCGTGCCGATCCACGGGTGTCCGGCAACGGGCGTGAGATCGCCGTCGCCGAGGTGCTGACGCTCAATCAGGCGCGGTTCGTCATCCACCCACACCTCAAGGCGGCTCTCCAGCGTGCCGTGGCTGAAGGTCTCATTGATTACCGGTTGTCCCAGGCAGTACAGCTCCCACGCCAGCAGCGTGCTGGAGGCCTTCAGGTGGAAGACGGAGCGCAGCGCGGCATTCGCCCCAGGGAAGATAATGGTGTCCTGCGGTAGCCACTCCAGCGTGGATCCCTCATCGAGATAAAAGTGCTGATGCAGGCGAGCCTGCGGGCCGCTGCTGCGATAGAACTTGCTGGCGCCGGGCATGGTGATAAGCGTGTGGCTTTTGGCGTCCAGCCGAACGGAAATGTCCAGCGTATCGCCGCCCACAACCCCGCCCGGCGGGTGCAGCAGGTAAAGGTGGCAGGTCACGCCTTCAGGGTAAAACGGACGCTGAACGGTAAGCGGCCCGACGTGATGAGCGGAGTGCAGGAGGGTTTTCTCAGGGGTGTGACAAAACTGCAGGGCAAGCGACGCCTGCCAGCCTTTGTACGAATTATCAGTGACCTGAGCTGCTAACATGCTGCATCCATCTGCTCATCATCGGGGTCGTTTCAGTATGCCCTGGCAGAATTGAAGGCTGTCATATGAGTCGCTTATGGATAAAAAAACGGCTCATATGAGCCGGTTTCAAACTTTTGATAATCGCCCGGCGGCGCTACGCTTGCACGGGCCTACAAGAGAATGCGCAATGTAGGCCGGGTAAGCGCAGCGCCACCCGGCAGGAAAGGCTAGCGGTAATCCTCCGCATCCACATCATACCCCGACGGCTCCCAGCGGATCGCCAGCAGCGAGGCCAGGCCGATAAATGGCGCCAGCGCAATCACCCAGAACACGGCGGTATCCAGCGAGGCGACCAGCAGCGGGAACAGGAACAGCGACAGCGTCGAGCTGCTGCGCATCAGCGTCTGGTTAAGGCCGACGCCAACGCCGCGCAGCGAGGTCGGGTAGCTCAGCGAGGCAAACGTCATGGTATGCGCGCCCGGGCCGAAGCCCTGGCCGAACAGGAATAGCGCCAGCATCGCCACGGCAAGCACGCCTTCGGTGGCGCCTTCCGGACGACCAATCAGCCCCAGGCCCAGCAGCGCGACCAGCTGGCAGGCGTAACCCGCCAGCGACATCCGCCAGGCGCCGAAGCGCGGCACGTAGCGTACCGCCAGCAGTCCGCCGACGAAGGCAAACAGCAGGTTAAGCACCAGAGAAATCAGGATGGTGGTCAGCATCGACTGGACAAAGAAGCTGGAGATGATCACCGGCAGACCAAACGCCACCGCGTTATAGGCGAACGAAGAGACGACGGACAGCAGCGTGGCGAGCGTCGTGCGGCGTAAGTAGACGCCGCGGAACAGGTTCAGATAGTTGGACCATTTCGTTTTATTCACGACGGGAGCTGGCTGGCTGAGCGCATCCTGCGGCACGTGGGCATTGATGTTATACGACTGACGTAAAATGGACGCCGCCTCCTTCAGGTTGCCCTGATTTGCCGCCCAGACCGGCGATTCGCTCATATAGCGGCTGCGGATGGCGATAATCACCAGCGCGGGTACCGCGCCGAAGCCAAGGATCAGGCGCCACAGCCAGTCGCTGTGGCTTTCCGGCAGCACGGCGTAGAAGAAGAGCACCAGCAGGTAGGAGATACTGATGGCGGCATACCAGGTGGGGCACCACATGGCGACGCTGGAGGCCTTATTGCCGGGGCCTTTTAGCCTGGCGAACTCGCTTAAAAATGCCATCGCTACGGGAAGGTCGATCCCGACGCCAAGCCCCATGACAAAGCGGGCACCCGCCAGCACATATTCGTTCGGGGCCAGCGCACAGGCGATGGCGGCCACCACGAAGAAGAGCATGTCGGCCATAAAGACGCGATAGCGCCCGATTTTATCCGTGAGATAACCCCCTAGCAGCGCCCCGACAATCGCGCCAAACGTAATGGCGGACGCCACCATGCCGGTACCGGCGGGCGTCAGGTTAAATTCGCGGGTGATATCTTTTATGCCGAAGGCCAGCGCGCCCAGATCGTAGGCATCGAGGAAAATCCCGCCCAGCGCGATACCGATCACGATGCGAGCATTGGCCCGGCCCTGAGAACCATCATTAACGAGGCGTGAAACATCCGATGCGCTGCGCACCCACTGGATGTCGCCATCGGAACGTTTTCCTGCCGTTGAAAGGGGAGTTGTTTCTGTGATTTCTGCCATTTTCTTCTTATATGGTTGTATTGTGTCATTAACAGTTACCACAGGCAGAAGGTGACCAAAATCACATTTGGCTATAAGGCATAACTAACCTTACGGAGCGTCTTTTTTCTTCCTCTTGAGCTTCGTCCAGATTTTGGTCTCCTGACGACGCCACAGGCGCTGAATATTGTCGTGATGACGCAGCAGGATAAGGCAGGAGAGCATTGATACCGGGAAGGTGAACTGAGGTTTGAACCACCAGACGTAGAACGGGGCAATCAGCGCGCTGACGATCGCGCCCAGCGACGAATAGCCGCTCAGCAGAATGGTGAGCAGCCAGGTGCCAGCCATCACGCCGGTTAAATCCCAGCCGATAGGCGCAATGGCACCAAAGGCGGTTGCCACGCCTTTACCGCCTTTAAAACCGAAGAATACGGGCCAGATGTGGCCGACACAGGCAGCAATGGCAATGAGGCCCAGCCAGAACGGCGTGACGCCCAGCGCATACGCGCCCCATACGGGTAGCATCCCTTTCAGAACATCAAAAATCAAAACCGCTACGGCTGCTCCCTTGCCGCCAATTCGTAGTACGTTGGTCGCTCCCGGATTCCCGGAACCACTTTCACGCGGGTCAGGTAACCCGGCGATGCGGCAGACCAGAATGGCGCTGGAGATTGAGCCGCAAAGATAGGCGAGGAGGATCATTCCAGGCGCGATTGCACTCATAACGCTGTTCCGTTTTGAAAATGTATCTGTATTCTCAGCATCTGTGGATAATACGCATAATTCGCCGGAAGTGGTATCCGGTTTAGCCAAAAAGCAGGCAGGTCGTGATGGATATTGTATTTATAGAGCAACTTTCGGTAATCACCACTATTGGTGTTTACGACTGGGAACAGACCATCGAGCAGAAGCTGGTGTTCGATATCGAAATGGGCTGGGATAACCGCAAGTCGGCAAAAAGCGATGACGTGAACGACTGTCTTAGCTACGCCGACATCAGTGAAACGGTCATCGGCCACGTGGAAGGGCAACGTTTTGCGCTGGTCGAACGGGTGGCGGAAGAGGTCGCAGAATTGCTGCTGAAAAAATTCAACTCACCGTGGGTGCGCATCAAGCTGAGCAAACCGGGCGCGGTGGCGCGCGCGGCCAACGTGGGCGTCATTATCGAGCGTGGCACAAATCTGAAAGGGAAGATTTAACGTCATAATAGCTAAACCATTTTAGGTTATACCGGTCTTAAAGCTGTATCTTTCACGGTAGCCGTTGGGGCGACCGTTTTTTTTATATTTTTTTAGGGGTTTATAGATGAGCGATATGCACTCGCTGCTGGTGGCGGCAATACTGGGTGTGGTCGAAGGATTGACGGAGTTTTTACCGGTTTCCAGTACCGGCCATATGATCATTGTTGGTCATCTGCTGGGCTTTGAAGGCGATACTGCAAAAACGTTTGAAGTGGTGATCCAGCTGGGTTCGATTCTGGCGGTGGTGGTGATGTTCTGGCGCCGTCTGTTTGGCCTGATCGGTATCCATTTTGGCCGTCCGCCGCAGCACGAAGGGATGAGTAAAGGCCGCCTGTCGCTGATCCATATTCTGCTCGGGATGATCCCGGCGGTGGTGCTGGGGCTGGTTTTCCACGACGCCATCAAATCGCTGTTTAACCCGATTAACGTGATGTACGCGCTGGTGGTGGGCGGCTTCCTGCTGATCGCCGCGGAAGTGCTGAAGCCAAAAACGCCGCGCGCGGAAGGGCTGGACGATATGACGTATCGTCAGGCGTTTATCATTGGCTGCTTCCAGTGTCTGGCGCTGTGGCCGGGCTTTTCCCGTTCAGGCGCAACCATCTCCGGTGGGATGCTGATGGGCGTAAGCCGTTACGCCGCGTCAGAGTTCTCGTTCCTGCTGGCGGTGCCGATGATGATGGGGGCCACCGCGCTTGACCTCTATAAAAGCATCGGTTTCCTCACCACGGGCGACATTCCGATGTTCGCCGTCGGCTTCATCACCGCGTTTATCGTGGCGCTGATTGCCATCAAAACCTTCCTGCAGCTGATTAAGCGTATCTCGTTCATTCCGTTCGCGATCTACCGCTTTATCGTTGCCGCTGCGGTTTACGTGGTCTTCTTCTGACCGACTGCCCTCAGTCTTTTGGCTGAGGGCAATGCTTTTCCTTCCACTCTGATACCGCCTGAATCCGCCGTTTCGTCAGCTCTTCGCGAATGTCCGGGCCTTTGAATCCCGCCTCGACAACGTCCTTCGTCGGCACCGCTTTGGCTACCTCCCAGGCTTTACGCAGTAAACGTCCCTGCGGGTAGTCACAGGCTTCAAACCCGGTACGCCCGCGCACGTCAGCCTCGCTGGTGAGCGCGATCTGCTCCACGCGCTGGGGTTTGCGCCAGGCGTCGATGTTATCGAACAGCTTAACGATGGTGGCCGGTTTCAGGATCGGGAAGGTGTGGATCAGGTCGTGGAATTCGGCCACCAGTTTCGCCAGATCGCGGATTTCGTTCGGCACTCGCAGGCGCTGGCACAGCCCTTCGACGAGCTTCACCCCTGCCGGACCGTGCCCGTGGTGCCGAGGCCAGAGCTCTTTTGGCGTTAAGCCTTTGCCGAGATCGTGGCACAGGGTGGAAAAGCGCACGTCCACGTCAGGGCTGAGCATGGCCGCCATGCTCAGGGTCATCAGCGTGTGCACGCCGGTGTCAATCTCCGGATGCCATTTCGCCGGAGCCGGTACGCCAAACAGCGCGTCTATTTCCGGGAACAGCACCTTCAGGGCGCCGCAGTCGCGCAGCACCTGGAAAAAGACCTGCGGGTTACGCGTGGTGAGCGCATTCTCGGTCTCTTTCCAGACGCGCTCTGGCGTCAGGTGTTCAAGCTCGCCCGCCTCGGTCATGGCGGTCATCAGCGCCATGGTCTCATCGGCAATTCGGAAGCTGAGATGGGCGTAACGCGCGGCAAAACGCGCCACGCGCAGCACGCGGAGCGGATCTTCAGAAAACGCCGGGGAGACGTGACGTAAGAGACGGTTGCGCAGATCGTCCTGGCCGCCATAAGCGTCAAAAATCTGGCCGTGCTCGTCCTGCGCCAGCGCGTTAATGGTCAGATCGCGACGCAGGAGATCGTCCTCCAGCGTGACGTCCGGCGCGGCATAGCAGGTGAAGCCCGTATAGCCCGAACCTGACTTCCGCTCGGTACGCGCCAGGGCATACTCTTCGCGGCTTTTCGGGTGTAAAAAGACGGGAAAATCGCGGCCTACCTGCTGGTAGCCCGCGTCGAGCATCTCTTCCGGGGTGGCGCCAACCACCACCCAGTCTTTATCTTTGACCGGCAGACCTAACAACGCATCACGTACCGCACCACCGACCAGATAACTCTTCACGCCTGACACTCCCGTTTTCTCTTTTCCAGAATGATACGTAAGTCTGGCAGAGAAGACGAATTAGTTCATCCAGCGATCTTTACGTTTACGGCTTGGGATCAGGTGCGGCAGAACCAGACCCAGCACCAGACCGACGCCCAGCACGCCGCCGCCATACATAAACCACTGCATGATGATGGTGCGCTGTTTGTCATCGAGCTGCAGGTTGGCGGCATTCACTTTCTTCTGCGCGACAATCAGCTCGTTTTTCAGCTTCTGGTTCTCTTCTTTCAGGCCGTTAATCACGCCGTCGCTCTGCGCCACTTTCTGCTGCATCTCGGCGGTACGCTGGTTCCAGGTTCCGTCGATATTGTTCAGCTTGTCGGTCAGGGTTTTCACCTGATTTTCCAGATCTGGTACGCGGGTGCGCAGGCTTGGCACGGTGCTCAGCTCTTTCAGTGGGATCCAGGACGTGCGGCCAGAACTGTCGCGAACCTGACCGTAGTTGGTGTCCGCGTTGGTCTGTAACAGGGTGACTTCCTCGCCGGCATTCACCGTACCCACGAGGCGATAATTATCTCCGGGGCCACTGCGTACCCAGGTGTTCAGTTCGTCAGAAACGTAACGCTTCTCTTCAGCGTGCACTGCGGTTGCGGCGCTAAAAGCGAGTAAAGTAAGTCCAATCAGGCGTAATTTAAGCATCATTAGTCGTTATTTTCATAAATAGTGGAACGATAGTAGTGGCAACAGTGTCTCTACGCAAAGCATTCATCAGCAATCAGAATCATCTGTGTCACGACTCTACACATTTACGCCCGTCAAATTGCTCATTGCATGGCAATTTGGCGCAAAATACTATGTACTGACAAACAAATGGCGAGGAAGTTCGCCCTCATTGACGCGTCTGTGACGCCCGCAAAAGTACAAGGCTATGGCTCAGGAAATCGAATTAAAATTTATCGTCGAAAAAGACAGCGTTGACGCACTCCGCCAGCATCTGCATACGCTCTCCGGCGAACACCATGCACCAGTACAACTGCTTAATATCTATTACGAAACGCCGGATAACTGGCTACGCCGCCACGATATGGGGCTGCGCATCCGTGGCGCGAGTGGGCGCTACGAGATGACGATGAAAATTGCCGGCCGCGTGGTCGGCGGGTTACATCAGCGTCCGGAATACAATATCGACATCAGTCAGCCAGAACTTGAGCTGGAACGTTTTCCGGCGGAAGTGTGGCCGGAAGGCGAGCTGCCTGCCACGCTGGCGGAGCAGGTGCAGCCGCTGTTCAGCACCGATTTCTGGCGCGAGAAATGGCTGGTGACGGAAGGTAAAAGCCGCATCGAAATCGCCCTCGATCTGGGTGAGGTGAAGGCGGGTGAGTACCAGGAGCCGATCTGCGAACTGGAGCTTGAGCTGCTGGAAGGGGATGCAAATGACGTGCTGAAGCTGGCGCGCAGGCTGGTGAACCAGTCCGGATTGCGCCAGGGGAGCCTGAGCAAAGCCGCGCGGGGTTACCATCTGGCCGCCGGAAATGTGCCGCGCGTGCTGAAAGAGACGACCATTTTGCGCGTTGCGCCGAAAGCCAGCGTTGAGCAGGGGCTGGAAGCCGCGCTGGAGCTGGCGCTTTCTCAGTGGCAGTACCATGAAGAGCTGTGGGTACGAAATGTGAAAAACGCCAAATCCCACGTGCTGGCGGCCATTGCCCTGGTGCGCCATACCCTGACGCTCTTCGGCGGTATTGTTCCTCGCAAAGCGAGCGCTCACTTACGTGATCTGCTGACGCAAACCGAAACGCTGATGCTCTCGGACGTATCTGCGCAAACGGCGATCTACAGTCCGCAAGCCGCTTCGGCAAAACTGGCGCTGACCGAGTTTCTGGTGACGCGCGGCTGGCGCGCCTTCCTTGATGCGAAAGCCGAGGCCAAAATCGCGGAAAACTTTAAGCGTTTCGCGGACATTCATCTTTCCCGCCATGCCGCTGAACTGAAGAGCACCTTTGCGTATCCGCTCGGCGATAAGTATGGCGATCAGCTTCCCCGTCTTTCGCGCAACATCGACAGCATGCTGCTCCTTTCCGGTGCCTACGACGGGCCACAGGCGCAGGCGTGGCTGGAAAACTGGCAGGGGCTGAAGCATGCCATCGAAACCCGTCAGCATATTGAGATAGAGCATTTCCGTAACGAGGCCATTTCGCAGGAGCCGTACTGGCTGCACAGCGGAAAACGTTAACTCTGGCAAGGAACCCTTAGAATGCCGCTTTCTTCACCGTTACAGCAGCAGTGGCAGACCGTTTGCGAACGTCTGCCTGAGTCATTACCGGCGTCATCGTTAAGCGAACAGGCGAAAAGCGTGCTCGTCTTCAGTGATTTTGTGCAGGAAAGCATCGCCGTCTACCCGGACTGGCTGGCGGAGCTTGAGAACGCACCGCCGCAGGCGGACGAGTGGCGGCACTATGCCGGCTGGCTGCAGGCCGCGCTTGAAGACGTCGCGGATGAGGCGACGCTGATGCGCGTCCTGCGTCAGTTCCGCCGTCGTGTGATGGTGCGCATTGCCTGGGTGCAGGCGCTGGAACTGGTGAGTGAAGAGAGTACGTTGCAGCAGTTAAGCGAGCTGGCGCAGACGCTGATTGTCGCCGCGCGCGACTGGCTCTACGCCGCCTGCTGTAAAGAGTGGGGCACGCCGTGCAGCGAGGAAGGGGTTCCTCAGCCGCTGTTGATTCTGGGGATGGGCAAGCTGGGCGGCTGCGAGCTGAACTTTTCCTCCGATATCGACCTGATTTTCGCCTGGCCTGAGAACGGCTCCACGCGCGGCGGCCGTCGCGAGCTGGACAACGCCCAGTTCTTTACCCGCCTCGGTCAGCGTCTGATTAAGGCGCTGGATCAGCCGACGCAGGACGGCTTTGTTTACCGCGTGGACATGCGCCTGCGTCCGTTCGGCGATAGCGGGCCGCTGGTGCTGAGCTTTGCCGCGCTGGAAGACTACTACCAGGAGCAGGGGCGCGACTGGGAGCGTTACGCGATGGTCAAGGCACGGATCATGGGCGACAGCGATGACGCCTACGCCAACGAGCTGCGCGCCATGCTGCGCCCGTTCGTGTTCCGTCGCTACATCGACTTCAGCGTCATCCAGTCCCTGCGCAATATGAAAGGGATGATCGCCCGTGAGGTGCGCCGTCGCGGTCTGAAGGACAACATCAAGCTCGGCGCGGGCGGCATTCGCGAAATCGAATTTATCGTCCAGGTCTTCCAGCTGATTCGCGGCGGGCGCGAGCCATCGCTACAGTCCCGCTCGCTGCTGCCGACGCTGAGCGCCATTGAGCAGCTTCACCTGCTGCCGGACGGCGACGCGCAAACCCTGCGCGAGGCCTATCTTTTCCTGCGCCGTCTGGAAAACCTGCTGCAAAGCATCAACGACGAACAGACCCAGACCCTGCCGGCGGATGACCTTAACCGGGCGCGTCTGGCCTGGGGGATGCGCGTGGCTGACTGGTCAACGCTGACCGAACGGCTCGATGCCCATATGGCAGGCGTGCGCCGCATCTTCAACGAGCTAATCGGTGATGACGAAAGCGAATCGCAGGACGATGCCCTTTCCGAGCACTGGCGCGAGCTGTGGCAGGACGCGCTCCAGGAAGATGACACCACGCCGGTGCTGTCGCACCTAACCGACGACGCGCGCCATCGCGTGGTGGCGCTGATTGCCGATTTCCGTCTTGAGCTGAACAAGCGCGCCATTGGCCCGCGCGGCCGTCAGGTGCTGGATCACCTGATGCCGCACCTGCTGAGCGAGGTCTGCTCGCGGGCGGATGCGCCGGTGCCGCTGTCGCGCATGATGCCGCTGCTGAGCGGGATCATCACGCGCACCACGTACCTTGAGCTTTTGAGCGAGTTTCCGGGGGCGCTGAAGCACCTGATTTCCCTCTGCGCCGCCTCCCCGATGGTGGCCAACAAGCTGGCGCGCTACCCTCTGCTGCTGGATGAACTGCTCGACCCAAACACCCTGTATCAACCCACGGCGACGGATGCCTACCGTGACGAGCTGCGTCAGTATCTGCTGCGCGTGCCGGAAGAGGACGAAGAGCAGCAGCTGGAGGCGCTGCGTCAGTTTAAGCAGGCCCAGATGCTGCGCGTGGCGGCGGCGGATATCGCCGGAACGCTGCCGGTAATGAAAGTGAGCGATCACTTAACATGGCTCGCGGAAGCGATCATCGACGCGGTCGTGCAGCAGGCGTGGGTGCAGATGGTGGCCCGCTACGGCCAGCCGAAGCACCTTGCTGACCGTGAGGGGCGGGGCTTTGCCGTGGTCGGTTATGGCAAGCTCGGCGGCTGGGAGCTGGGATACAGCTCCGATCTGGATTTAATTTTCCTGCATGACTGCCCGGTCGACGTGATGACTGACGGCGAGCGCGAGATTGACGGGCGTCAGTTCTATCTGCGCCTGGCCCAGCGCATCATGCACCTGTTCAGCACCCGCACTTCGTCGGGCATTTTGTATGAAGTGGATGCCCGCCTGCGTCCGTCCGGCGCGGCGGGTATGCTGGTCACCTCAACGGAGTCCTTCGCCGATTATCAGAAGAATGAAGCCTGGACCTGGGAGCATCAGGCGCTGGTGCGCGCCCGCGTGGTGTATGGCGATCCGCAGCTCAAAACGCAGTTCGATGCCGTCCGTAAGGATGTGATGACCACCCCGCGCGAGGGCAGTACGCTGCAGACGGAAGTGCGCGAGATGCGCGAGAAAATGCGCGCGCACCTGGGTAATAAACACCGCGATCGCTTTGATATCAAAGCCGACGAGGGCGGGATTACCGATATTGAGTTCATTACCCAGTATCTGGTGCTGCTCCACGCACACGACAAGCCGAAGCTGACCCGCTGGTCGGATAACGTGCGCATTCTGGAGCTGCTGGCGCAAAACGACATTATGGACGAGCAGGAGGCGCAGGCCTTAACCCGCGCCTACACCACGCTGCGCGACGAGCTGCATCACCTGGCGCTACAGGAGCAGCCGGGGCACGTGGCGCTGGACTGTTTTGTCGCAGAGCGCGCTCAGGTAACGGCCAGCTGGCAGAAGTGGCTGGTGGAACCGTGCGTAACAAATCAAGTGTGATATTATCGCGCGCAAATTGTGAATCTTTCTGGAGTCAGGAATGAAAGTAACACTGCCAGAGTTTGAACGTGCTGGAGTAATGGTTGTTGGGGATGTGATGCTGGATCGCTACTGGTATGGGCCGACCAGCCGCATCTCTCCGGAAGCACCGGTACCGGTGGTTAAGGTCGACACCATTGAAGAGCGTCCCGGCGGCGCGGCAAACGTGGCGATGAACATAGCCTCTCTGGGCGCGCACTCGCGTCTGGTTGGCCTGACCGGTATCGACGATGCGGCGCGCGCGCTGAGCAAGTCGCTGGCGGACGTGAACGTGAAGTGTGACTTCGTTTCTGTTCCGACCCACCCGACCATCACCAAGCTGCGCGTGCTGTCACGTAACCAGCAGCTGATCCGCCTTGACTTTGAAGAAGGGTTCGAAGGCGTTGATCCCGAGCCGCTGCACGAGCGCATTAACCAGGCGTTAGGCAATATCGGCGCGCTGGTGCTGTCCGACTACGCGAAAGGCGCGCTGGCCAGCGTGCAGACGATGATCCAGCTGGCGCGTAAGGCCAGCGTACCGGTGCTGATCGACCCTAAGGGCACCGACTTTGAGCGCTATCGCGGCGCAACTCTCCTGACGCCAAACCTCTCCGAGTTTGAAGCGGTGGCGGGCAAATGCAAAACCGAGGAAGAGCTGGTTGAGCGCGGCATGAAGATCATTGCTGACTTCGAATTATCTGCGCTGCTGGTGACCCGCTCCGAGCAGGGGATGACGCTGCTGCAGCCGGGCAAGGCGCCGCTGCATATGCCAACCCAGGCGCAGGAAGTGTATGACGTGACCGGTGCCGGTGATACGGTGATCGGCGTGCTGGCAGCGACGCTGGCGGCGGGGAACTCCCTGGAAGAGGCGTGCTACTTCGCCAACGCCGCGGCAGGTGTGGTCGTCGGTAAACTCGGTACCTCAACCGTGTCCCCAATCGAGCTGGAAAACGCGGTGCGCGGCCGTGCGGATACCGGCTTTGGCGTCATGACCGAAGAGGAACTGAAAGTGGCCGTTGCTGCCGCGCGCAAGCGCGGTGAAAAAGTGGTGATGACTAACGGCGTGTTCGACATCCTGCACGCGGGCCATGTCTCTTATCTGGCGAATGCGCGAAAGCTGGGCGATCGCCTGATTGTGGCGGTGAACAGCGATGCGTCCACGAAGCGCCTGAAGGGTGAAACGCGTCCGGTGAACCCGCTTGAGCAGCGTATGATCGTGCTCGGCGCGCTGGAAGCCGTGGACTGGGTGGTGTCGTTTGAAGAAGACACGCCGCAGCGCCTGATTGCCGGTATTCTGCCGGACCTGCTGGTGAAGGGCGGGGATTACAAGCCGGAGCAAATCGCGGGTAGCGAAGAGGTCTGGGCCAACGGCGGTGAGGTGATGGTGCTCAACTTCGAGGATGGGTGTTCCACCACCAACATCATCAAGAAGATCCAGAAAGACAGTCAGTAAAAAACGGGCCTATTGGCCCGTTTTTTTATGTCGGGTGGCGGCTGCGCCTTACCCGACCTACGCGTTCATTCAGGCCCGGTAAGGCGTAGCCGCCACCGGGCTCAACAGGCCGCACTTACTCCTGGTTATCCACCGGCGGAATGGCTGGCGCTGGCTTCACTTCTTCCGGCGCATTGCGGTTTTCCAGCTCGGTCAGACGCTGTTCCAGCAGTGCCAGCTTCTCGCGGGTGCGCAGAAGAACCTGGGTCTGCACGTCAAACTCTTCGCGGCTGACGAGATCAAGGCGAACCAACTGCGCCTGCAGCGTCTGGCGGATTTTCTTCTCAACGTCATCACCAAATTCACGAATGCCTTTTGGCATAGACTCGTGAACCTGACGCGCAATTTGCTCAATTTTCTTCGGGTCAATCATTGTCGTTTCCCTTGATGAAAAGGTGTTAGTGTCCATTGTAGCGCGTCATGCCCGGGGTAAACAAAATTGTTTGATGCTTATGCATTGCCCAGGATAATCAATAGCGTTATAGTTATCTCGCTTATTCTCAGGGCGGGGCGAAATTCCCCACCGGCGGTAAATCAGCTTAACGCTGAAAGCCCGCGAGCGCTTTGGGTGAATTCTCAAAGGTCAGCAGATCCGGTGTAATTCCGGGGCCGACGGTTAGAGTCCGGATGGGAGAGAGTAACGATCCAGTCGGGCATGGGCCCGCTCACGTTATCTTTTTGCCGCTTATACGGCGCTCCTAAGACTGCCCTGATTCTGGTAACCATAATGTTAATGAGGTTTTTTTACCATGAATCAGACGCTACTTTCCTCTTTTGGCACTTCAACTCAACGTGTTGAACATGCACTGGATGCACTGCGCGAAGGCCGCGGTGTAATGGTGCTTGACGATGAAAACCGTGAAAACGAAGGCGACATGATTTTCGCCGCCGAAAACATGACCGTTGAACAGATGGCGCTGACCATCCGTCACGGCAGCGGCATCGTATGCCTGTGTATTACCGAAGATCGTCGTAAGCAGCTCGAGCTGCCGATGATGGTCGAAAACAACACCAGCGCCTTTGGTACCGGATTTACCGTGACCATTGAAGCGGCGCATGGCGTGACCACCGGTGTGTCTGCGGCTGACCGTCTGACCACCGTACGTGCCGCGATTGCTGATGATGCGAAGCCATCCGATCTGCATCGTCCAGGCCACGTCTTCCCACTGCGCGCGCAGGCGGGTGGCGTGCTGACCCGCGGCGGTCACACCGAAGCGACGATCGACCTGGTGACGCTGGCAGGCTTCAAACCTGCGGGCGTGCTGTGTGAACTGACCAACGACGACGGCACCATGGCGCGTGCGCCAGAGTGCATCACCTTCGCGCGTCTGCACAACATGCCGGTGGTAACGATTGAAGATCTGATCGAGTATCGCCAGGCGCACGAGCGCAAAGCCAGCTGAAATGGCTGATGTGAAAAAGCCGGGGAAACCCGGCTTTTTTGTCTCTAGTGGTAGTTAATTTTGAACAGCACCACCGTTTCGAACGGGCCGGACTGGATCGCTTTTCCTTCGACCGGCGACAGCTCTGCGGTGTATTGCTGCTCATGCTCAAGCGTGCTGCCCGTAAAATCCACGTATTCGTTGTAGTGGTTAAAGGTGTAGGGCTCGGTTCCGTTAAGGATCCTCAGCTTCAGGCCATTGCCTATCAGCAGTGCGGTATCGTTGGCCGTAAGCGCTTCATTTGTATAGAACGACGAGTCCATTTTGAAGCCATCTGAACATTGGGCATCCTGCACTTTCGTCGTCTTCACCGAAAAGGTCCGTTTACGCGTCTGTTGATTCACAATATCGCGTGCGCTAAAGGTGCCGAAATCAATCTCCTGGTTCTCAGGGTAAATACTGAACGTTGCCCCGCAGTCCAGAACGGTAATATTTTGCAGCCCGTTGATGTGATATTTGAGGTTTTTCGCATCCGACATCTGGTTCACGCCGCCTTTTCCGTCAAACTGGACAACGATGTAATCGCTCAGCGAGCTGACGTAGCCGTGAGGCGGCATGGCTTTAATTTTTACGTATAAGCGCAGACGAGCAATGAAGGTTCGTGAAGTGTGGATATCATCCGGGTTACCGGAACAGATACGATTTTCCCATCCCATTTGTCGGATCTGCTCGGGGGTATAAATCGTGATGTTTTGGTTGTCCAGACACTGTCGGGTATCGACGCCGTTAGGCTGGCCTTTTGCATCGTAGTCTATCCCTTCATAGGTTACGCCCAGTTCATAATAGGGATCGGAGGTTGAAGGATAAGGATTCACCCAGCCAAAAATATCCTCCGGTTGAAAGCTGCTTGTGACATTGTGGTTGCATGTCACCGGGATTTTGATGTCATCCGATTCCCAAATTTTCTCACCTGCCTGTGCATTACTGGGGATAGCAAACGGCGAGATCGTTTTAGTTTCTTCTACGGGGCCGCCCGAACCGCCCAGGTAGCAGTCGAGCGCCAGCGCTTCTCTTAAAGGCAGCACTGAGAGCAGCACTATGAACAATACGTTAGCGAGATTGCGCATCTTTTTCGATCTTCCGTTCGGTGAGCGAGCACTGTGCCGTTCCCGCGCACTGTACGTCGACCTTTTTCAGCGCGCCGTAATCGTCGATATAACCGATGCTGTAATAGTTACCGTGGTAGTCACCGGTAGAGGTTGTTGCTGTCGCGAAAGGCGCAAGCATCAGGCTGTCGAAGCCCGGCAGCATGGTTCTGGCATTCTTACTGAGCCACGCCAGCGTGATGTAGTACGGCGTCGGGTTATGTATGGTCAGCCCTTTCGCAGTAGCTGAAATTTCCATCCGCATTTCCGCCTGCTCGCCGGGTTTTTTGGTAATCGCTTTAGGGCGCCAGAACAGCTTGATCCTGCTCTGCATCGCCACCTGCATGACGCTGCGTTCATCGCTGGCGCTGGTGCTTTTCGGCGGCACTTCGCGCAGGTTGAAATAAAACAGGGATTCTCTGTCTTTCGGTAACTGACTGGTGGCCGCTTGCTTAACGATCCTGACCTGCGATGCGGAACCCGCTTCAATGCGTTGAATCGGAGGCAGCGCCATGAAATGCCTGTCTTCTTTACGGCCTTTCTCATCTTCAATCCAGGAGAGCGCCAGATAGGGCAGCGCTTTACTCTGGTTTTCAATCTTCAGGCTGCTGGCCTTGTCGCTTTCCGGAAAGACAATGCGCGTGCGGTCCAGGTTTACGGCCGCGTGAGTGGTGAATGCTGTGCCGACCAGCATCAGGCACAGGCTTTTGAGTAAGGTTAATTTCATCATGTTTTCTTACTGACATGGCAGTATCAACTGCATACTGTTTTCAAGGTGTGAAGGTAACGTGAAGCGACACTGCTGATTGTCTCCCCACGTCACGCGAAACTGTTGTTGTGGCTCTACGGCGCCGAGCCAGACGTGGCCGTCATCGGCGACCATGGCAATCTGCCGATCGTCTTCCCGCTGGCGAACAACGGCGCCCAGCGGCGGCGTGCCAGATGAAGTACGTAAGATGCCTGCGATATCATTGCCTGCACGCGTCGCGATCTGACGGTACCCGATGGCACCTTCCGTCCAGGTTGAGGTGACGACGCGGGTGTCAACGTCTACGCCATCGGGCAGGTTGTTCATATTGACCTGCACGCTGGAAGGCGAATAGCTGGAGATGGACGGTAAAACGCCAATCCCGAAGCGATTGGTTTCATCCCGCGACATGTTCAGCGGGATGTTGCCTACGCCATCGGTACTGACCATCACGCGCGGCTCGTTACCGTAGCTGCGGCGGTGCAGCGCAGCGCCTTTAGCCGTAGAGGTGAATGAACCGGTCCAACTGGCACTCAGGGAATTGTATTCGTTAGCCTTAACGCTCCCGGAGAGATTCAGGTCGCCATAAGGAGAATAATGTTGATAGTTGCCGCTCACCTGCGCGCCGGCATCTGACTTCTCGCTTTCGGTACCTGCCGAAACGCCCCAGGTGTTGTTGCGGTCTGATGTGTCATACCACGATACGTTCTGACTCAGACTGTCGCTGTTGCGCAGGTCGTAATTCAGACGATGATCGGGATCGAGCGGTACGCTCAGTGAGAGATAGAACTGCGTATCGTCGTCTTCGTCTTCGTCTTCATAGTGGGTTTTACTCCACGACACGGTGACGCCCAGATTTTTCCAGCGACCGATATCAAAGTTATAGCCTGCGGTCACGCTGCCCGTCGTGGAGGAGGAATCGTTCCACCAGGTTTGACGCAGCATGTTCACATAGAGGTTGAGCGATAGCGCCGAAATGTACTGGCTTGCCGTCACGCTGAGCGTCTGTTTTTCTGACTGCCGATCGTTATTGTCATCATCCAGAAAACGGGCGTAGCTGAGAAACTGCGGGTCGGAATAGCGATAACTGGCGAGCGTAAGCTGGCTGCCGGTGGTATCGAAACGCTTACTGTAGTTGAAACGGTAGCTGTAACCTGTCTGGCTATTCTGATTGGGCAACTGGCTGGTTGCCTGCGTCACGTCAAAAGAGAGCGCGCCCAGGTACTCCATGTTTTGACCTATTCCGGCGGCAACGGACCGGTAGCGATCGCCATCGGCGAGCGTACCGCCGTAGAGGGAGGTTTGTGACAGCATCCCCCAGGAGAATTCGCCGCTCATAAACGCGTTATCTTCAACGTCATGCGAGGCGTCTTTGCGCGCTTTTCCTGCCGCCAGCTTATAGCGAACCTGACCTTTGCGGGTTAAAAAAGGCACCGATTCCGCAGAAACCTGGAAGGTGCTTACGCGCCCATCTTCTTCTGTCACTTTGACGTCCAGCGTACCCTGTACAGACTGGTTTAGATCCTGAATAACAAACGGCCCTGGCGGAACGTTGCTTTGGTAAATGACACGGTCAGCCAGGCTAACCGTTACCGTGGCGTTAGTTTGCGCGATGCCGGTAATTTGTGGCGCGTAGCCGCGCAGCGACCATGGCAGCATGCGCTCATCGCTAATCAGGGAGGCACCGGTATAGGTGAAGGCATCAAAAATAGCGGACTGGAAATCCGTTTCACCCAGTGTGAGTTTGGCTCCGAGCGAGGGGAGAGGACGGAACATATAGAGGCGTGAAAAGCGCCCGTCATTCTCTGAACCTGCGTCGGTATGGGTTTGTGTATACTGATAATCACCGCGCAGTCGCCACGCGCCCATATTCGCGCCGGCAGTGCCATAAGTGTTGACGTTATCCGTGCTGCTGCCATCGTTCGGCTGGTAATGACTGGCAAAAAGATTGTAATCCAGTAGTACGCCCGGCACGCCGTTGTCCCAGGTTGAAGGGGGCATCCAGTCTGCGGCACGGTACTGTAACCAGGCCTGAGGTATCGTGACCTTCAGCGTCTGGCTGGATTGCTCAAAATTAAATTTAATATCCGGTTTTGATGCAAAGTCGACGCACCCGTCTTTTTCCGCCAATGCGCTACGGATATTGTCCTGCAGAGCAAATGTATCGGCCAGTTCAGGTGGAATACAGACTTGTACGCTCTTGTCTATCTCCTGCCAGCGGAGCTGCCAGCCATTTGCCAGCGGGATATCACCAATTGAAACGGTAACAAAATAGTCGCCTGGTGTGATCGATATTTGATCTTTAAAAAGAGATAAATCAACGCTGCCACGCTGATCTTTATCGATGGCATTGATGTTAAATTCGGTAGCGGAGGCAAGTTCCGCCATAAACAGGGACGTCATAATAATTATGCATTGTAATTTATATGTCATTGCCCTGTTACTCAAATAAATACATTCAACGCCGGCTGACATTAAATGCCAGCCGGTTTAATTTGAAACATGGCGTAGTTATTTATACGCCAGAATATAGTTGGCTGTAGCTTCCACCTGGCCAGCAGTCGCCGTTTTACCCGTTACCACTTCCATTAATGCTTTGAAGTGCAGCGTTTGAGTCGTTGAGCCTGCCAGCAGAGCAACCTCATTAGCAGCACCCAGCGTGATGTTGGCTTCGGCGTTATTCAGAAGACGAACGCCCACGTTCTGTGCACCACTTGCATAGGTATTGGTCATCAGACTGGTGTCGGTCGCGTCTGTCGCTGAGCTGGTAAACGTGACATCGACTTTGGTCACTGGTGTATCAGTCTAGTCGGCCGGATCGTCAAGCTGGCAGTTTTCCAGATTGATATCAACCGGAACTGCGGAAGACTTCTTGTTGGCATTGATCACGGCTGTGGTCACTTCGCCGAGATCGACTTCTTTATCAACGCTGTCTGGTGCAATGCTGCAAGGCGCATCAATAACAACGCCTTTGAATTTGATTTTTCCCGACCCCTGCTCGGCAGCAAAGGCGGAACCCGATACTGCGGCAGCGATAGTTACAGCTAATAGAATTTTTTTACCCATATACATGAAAATATCATTTTTCAAACGAATTCATACTCTGAATATAAGTTTCAAAACGCAAATGGAGTATATGGGAGGACGAAGGGGAGATGCGATTACTGCATCTTAAAGCTATTTTAAGATTATATTAATATATAATTAATGTTGATTGTAAGCATCGGCTAACATTCATAATATATGCAGTAACTCAGATAATAGACTGATAAAGTTTCATCATTCTATTTCTATAAGCTATATATTTCGCAAGGGCTTTGTTGGCAACAAAATAACGTATCATTTCTATCTATATCTTAACGTTTCGAAAGTCTGCCTCCGTATTATACGGAGGCAGACTAATCCTAACCGATACCTGCAGATTGCAATAACACCAGGCTTAAGCCCATGACCGACATTCCACACAGCACGCCATAGCTGGGGTTGTTATTGGGATCGATCTCTTTCGCCAGCGGCATTAATTCATCGACGGAAAGCGCCACCATAATCCCGGCAACAGCGGCCATAATGGCGGCCATCACGACAGGGGAGACCAGGCTTCCGAGAATCAACCAGGCCAGGACACCGCCGAGGATTTCAGCCATCCCGGAAATTCCTGCCCAGAATACCGCGGTACGTTTCGAGCCCGTGGCGGCATACACCGGTCCGGCGACCGCCAGTCCTTCAGGAATATTGTGTAAGGCCACCGCCAGCGCGATGCCAAAGCCCATTTCCAGATTGCTGCTGGCCGTCACGTAGGTCGCGACCCCTTCCGGGAAGTTATGCAGGCTAATCCCCAGCGTGAGCAGAACCGCCGTTCGCTTAATATTCCGCGGCACAGGCGTTACGTTTTTCTGCATTAAATCCTGCGGATGCGCGTGGGGTAGCATCCGGTCGAGGGCAAAGTAACCCAGCAGGCCAACGACAAACATGCCGTAGCCCAGCAGGGGAGACATCCCGTCGGTGCCCAGCGCAGCAGGGAGCATCTCCATCAGGGAGATAAGCAGCATGATCCCGGCAGCAAAGCCCAGCGAGAAGGCCAGCACGCGGTTTGACGGCTTCTGACCAAGCACGCCGAGGATTGCGCCGATAAAGGTCGCGGCGCCCGCCAGTATGGTCAGGATCAGAGGGACTGACATGGATTGCTCCTTATGATAATGATTATCATTAATATAAATGATTCATTTCTGGCAAAGCGAGGGGCGACCCCCGGCTTTACACATTCCTTACATTCAAAATTCCTGATGATGATCTTCACGCTTATCAGCGTTCATCTTTGTCCGATTGCGCGTAATGTAGCACCATTAAATTGACACCTTCTGTAAGGATATCATCATGACTTCTTCCCGTATGCCAGCCCTGTTTTTAGGCCACGGCAGCCCAATGAACGTTCTGGAAGATAACGTCTATACCCGCGCATGGCGTCATCTGGGCGAGACGCTGCCGCGTCCAAAAGCGATTGTGGTGGTATCTGCGCACTGGTTCACCCGCGGCACGGGCGTGACCGCCATGGAAGCGCCAAAGACCATTCACGATTTTGGCGGCTTCCCGCAGGCGCTGTATGACACGCATTATCCGGCCCCCGGCTCGCCTGAGCTGGCACAAAGGCTGGTGGAACTGCTGGCGCCTGTTCCGGTTGCGCTGGATAAAGAAGCCTGGGGCTTTGACCATGGCTCATGGGGCGTGCTGATCAAAATGTATCCTGATGCGGATATCCCGATGGTGCAGCTGAGCATCGACAGCACCAAACCGGCTGCCTGGCATCTGGAGATGGGGCGCAAGCTGGCGACGCTTCGTGATGAAGGCATCATGCTGGTGGCAAGCGGCAACGTGGTGCACAACCTGCGCACGGCGCGCTGGCATGGCGAAAACACGCCATACCCGTGGGCGACCGCTTTTAACGACTACGTCAAAGCGAACCTGACCTGGCAAGGCCCGGCTGAGGCGCATCCGCTGGTGAACTATCTGGATCACGAAGGCGGTTCGCTCTCTAACCCGACCCCAGAGCACTTCCTGCCGCTGCTGTACGTGCTTGGCGCGTGGGACGGTCAGGAGCCGGTTACGATCCCGGTCGATGGAATAGAGATGGGAAGTCTGAGTATGCTGTCGGTGCAGGTAGGGTGAAAATATGCCCGGTGGCGCTACGCTTACCGGGCCTACAAAACCGTAGGCCGGGTCAGGCGAAGCCGCCACCCGGCAGATCTTACTCCACAAAAATATGCGGGTAGAACCGCGACAGATCCTGCGTGATCAGCGCGCGATCTTCGCGAATGCCAATTCCGGCAGGTTGATCGTTAATGAGCCAGCTGCCAATTAGCGTATAGCTGTCGCCAAATTTCGGCAGTTGATAGAACGCCTGGACGATCATCCCTTCCTCGCCGTAAGGCCCTTCAACCGCTTCCAGCGTTTTACCGTTTTCGATGATCGACACGTTAGCGCCTTCGCGGGAGAAGATCGGCTTAACGACGTATTTCTCCATCTGCGGGTAATCATCTTCCGCAAAGTACGCTGGCAGCAGGTTAGGGTGATTCGGGAACATCTCCCACAGCATCGGCAGCAGGGCCTTGTTGGAGATAATGCTCTTCCAGGCCGGTTCCAGCCAGCGCACGCCCGCGTCTTCCAGCTTGGTGGAGAACATCTCGCGCAGCATATACTCCCACGGGTAGAGCTTGAACAGGTTGCTGATGACCTGATCCTGCATGTCCGTAAACTGACCTTTTTCACCCAGGCCGATATCCTCGATATAGAGGAACTCGGTCGCCACTTCCGCTTCGGCGGCGCAATCCTGCAGATACTGAACCGTGCCACGATCTTCTTCCGTGTCGCGGCAGCAGGCGAGATGCAGCAGGTTGAAGCCAAACTGCTCGCGCAGCTCGGCAAAGCGCTCGATCAGCTTCTCCTGCAGGCTGTTGAACTGGTCGCTGCCTTCCGGCAGGTTTCCGGCGTTCATCTGGTCTTCCAGCCAGATCCACTGGAAGAATGCCGCTTCATAGAGGGAGGTTGGCGTATCGGCGTTGTTTTCTAAAAGCTTCGGTTCACCCACGCCGTCCCACGCCAGATCCAGGCGAGAGTAAAGCGAAGGCTGATTCGTTTTCCACGACTGGCGGACAAAGCTCCAGGTGTGCTTTGGAATGCGGAACTTGGCCATCAGCTCGTCGCTGTCGATGACTTTTTCCACCACCTTGAGGCACATCTGGTGCAGCTCAGCCGTGACCTCTTCCAGCTTCTCAACCTGGGCCAGGGTGAGCTTGTAGTAAGCGTCTTCACACCAGTACGGCTCGCCGTACATGGTGTGGAAGTTAAAGCCGTACTCGGTGGCTTTTTCGCGCCAGTCTGGGCGCTCGGTAATACTGACTCGTTCCATGATTAGCCGCCCATTGAGCGAGTAGAGGTGCCTGATGCACTGCGCTGCATGCTGGTCTGTTTCGCCACAGACTCACCGAACCCGCCGCGGGTGATGGTGCTGGTGGTCGCAGGCTTCGGCGCCATCGCGGTTTTCGGTACGGTTACGGTGCGGCCCGGAGTCGCTGCGCCGTAGCCTTTACCGCTGGCATCGGTATATTGACCGTAAGCCGGGCTGGCCGGGTTTTTCGAGCTAAACAGCGGCTGCTGCTGGTAGCCCGCACCGCCGCCCATCAGACGGCCCATCATGTAGCCTGCCATCAGCGGCATCCAGAAGCTGCCGCTGGACTGCGCCTGTGCCTGATTTTCAGGTGCCGTGCCTGCCTGAGCCGGTGCCTGCTGGCACTGACCTTCACCAAATTCCGCTACGCAGTCTTCGCGTGAGGCATATTTCGGCGCGGTGCGTTCTGCTTCTTTCAGCGCGTTGGTGTAGGCCGTTTTACATTCGGCCGCTTTGCCGGTTGCGGCGGAGCAGTCGTCCGCGTTTTGATACAGCGAAACCGTTTCATCGTTTTTCTCACAGCCTGCCAGCATAAAGACAGCGGTAACCGCCAGCGCAACAGGGGTGAGGTGACGTGCATTCCAGCTCTTGCGGAACGACGCGTGATTGATCGTTTTTGTCCGTTTCATGTTTGTCTTCCAGGACCCAGTGGTAATAACGCTCAGGATAGAGGATGAGTGGTTGAAAATGAAGCGAAGAGGGGCGGAATCAGGGGGATCTTTACGTTGGCTTACGTTCGAGGGGGATTTTGCGCCGGGTGGCGCTGCGCTTACCCGGCCTACGATTCAGTAGGCCCGATAAGCGAAGCGCCATCGGGCAATGCTTAGTTACGGAACGGATTGTTGCCCTTGCTGGCAGGCGCTGTGGTGCGCGCGGCAGCAGGCTGTGCAGCAGGGGTAGTGTTGTTAGCGTTGAAGTTATCAACCGCGGCAACCTGCTCCGGGTTCTCCGGCGCAACGCTGTCCGGAGAGGTAGAGACCGGTTTGCCCAGTGCGCTGTTCAGCATCTGCAGGTCTTGCTCGTTCAGCGTACCCAGAGCCTGCTTAATGTTCAGCTGGTTAATCAGGTACTGATAACGCGCGCTGGAGAGCTGCTGTTTCGCGTTGTACAGCGTGGTGGTGGCGTCGAGCACGTCAACGATAGTACGTGTACCGACGGAGTAACCCGCTTCCATCGCGTCCAGGGAGCTCTGTGCAGACACAACGGCCTGTTTATAGGCGTTGATGCTGCTGATTGAGGCGTTCACGTTGTTGAAGGATGAACGTACGGTCTGCACCACGTTACGATGGGCGCTTTCCAGCTGCTCGCTCGCGCCAACAAAGTTGTACTGCGCCTGTTTCACCTGGGAGTTAACCTGACCGCCCTGATACAGCGGCAGGGAGAAGCTCAGGCCCACTTTGTTCTGACCCATATTGCTGTCGTCATACTGGGCAGAATTGGTTTTAGAGCCACTGTAGGTGGTGTCAGAAACGCCGGTAGAGGCGCTCAGGCTCAGGGTTGGCAGATGGCCGTCCTGCGCCTGACGAATCTGCTCGCGGGCCAGGTCCTGGCTCAGACGCGCCTGCAGCAACGTCAGGTTGCGGTTTTCCGCCTCTTTCAGCAGGGCGTTAACGGCCTGCGGCTTATCCGTTTTGAAGCTGTCGACGTTCAGGGAGGCCAGCTCAGGATAGTAGTTCCCGGTGACCTGACGCAGGGATTCCAGCGCGTTGTCGAGGTTATTACGCGCGGTCACTTCGTTGGCCAGCACGGTGTCGTACTGTGAACGGGCGTTCTGCACGTCGGTGATCGCCACCAGACCCACGTTGAAGCGCTGGGTGGTTTGATCTAACTGACGGTAAATGGCCTGTTTCTGCGCTTCGGTGTAGGAGAGCGCGTCAATGGCGCTCAGCACGTTGAAGTACGCCGTAGCTGTATTCAGGATCAGCGTCTGCTGGTCGGTCTGATAGGTCACATCCTGGATGCCCGCGCTCTTTTCCTGCAGGGTCAGGGCACGCCATTTGGACATATCAAACAGCGTCTGTGTTAATTGCAGTGAGGCACTGGTAGCATTGGAGTTTACGCCGTTAGCGTCGCGGAAACCGTTGCTGTAGGTATAATCTGCACCTAACCCTAACTGTGGCAGCAAGGGGCTACGCGCTTCGTTAATCTTTTCAAACGCAGCATCACGATCGGCCGCTGATTTACGTAAATCAGGGTTGCCCAGACGTGCCTGCTGGTAGACCTGTAACAGGTTTTCCGCCTGGCTCATTGCACTGAAGCCCGTCAGGCTCAGGCCGATAAGGATGGGGAGCAATTTCTTCATTTGCATTCCTTGTTGTGAAGCAGTATTAGCGCTGATCTAATTAAAAAATAATTGCCGATTCTAACAGAATCATCCACACCAAAAGGTTGGCGTTACGTGCCATCTGGCGGTAATTTGCACCAATCTATCATATAGCCTTACAAACGGCAGCCAAACAGCCTTGAAATTCACAATTTCATCACCATTGCTACCAGGACTCGACTCATGCAAAAACCAGAAAAGTTGCCCGTGACATTCGCCAAAAACGATGTAGAAATTATTGCACGAGAAACGCTTTATAGCGGTTTTTTTTCAATGGATCTTTACCGTTTCAGGCATCGCCTGTTTAACGGTGAAATGAGCGGCGAAATCAGACGCGAAATTTTTGAGCGCGGGCATGCGGCAGTCTTGCTACCCTTTGACCCAGTGCGTGACGAAGTCGTGCTGGTGGAGCAGATCCGCATCGCCGCTTATGACGTCAGTGAGAGCCCGTGGCTGCTGGAGATGGTGGCCGGGATGATCGAAGAAGGCGAGACGGTTGAAGACGTCGCCCGGCGCGAGGCGCTGGAAGAGGCGGGGCTGGTGGTGGGCCGCACCAAACCGGTGTTGAGCTATCTGGCGAGTCCGGGTGGCACCAGCGAACGCTTATCCATTATGGTGGGCGAAGTGGACGCCACGACCGCAGAAGGCATTCACGGTCTGGCTGATGAAAACGAAGATATTCGGGTTCATGTGGTGAGCCGGGAACAGGCTTATCAGTGGGTAGAAGAGGGGAAAATCGACAACGCAGCGTCTGTCATCGCCCTGCAATGGCTGCAGCTGCATTATCAGACATTACGAAACGAGTGGAAAAAATGAAGCGCTATACGCCTGACTTCCCAGAAATGATGCGCCTGTGCGAAACCAATTTTGCACAATTGCGCCGCCTGCTGCCGAGAAACGACGCACCCGGCGAAACGGTAAGCTATCAGGTGAGCAACGCGCAGTATCGATTAACGATAACAGAATCAACGCGCTACACTACGCTGGTGGAGATTGAGCAAACGGCACCCAGCATTAGCTACTGGAGCCTGCCGTCGATGACGGTACGCCTCTATCACGACGCGATGGTCGCTGAAGTGTGTTCAAGCCAGCAGATCTTTCGCTTCAAGGCGCGGTATGATTACCCGAATAAAAAGTTGCATCAACGCGACGAAAAGCATCAAATTAACCAGTTTTTAGCCGACTGGCTAAGGTATTGTTTAGCACATGGAGCAATGGCGATTCCGGTTTGTTAGCGTCATAAACCTACCTAAGGACACCATTTGGAAAGCCTGTTGAACCTGACTGTTGCTGGTGGGGCGCCAGTCAGGATATTACAAATCACCGATACCCACCTTTTTGCCGAAAAGCATGAAACGCTGCTGGGGGTGAATACCTGGGAGAGTTATCAGGCGGTACTGAGCGCCATTCACGCTGAAAACCGTGCATGCGATCTGATTGTCGCAACGGGCGATCTGGCGCAGGACCAATCTTCCGCGGCCTACCAGCATTTTGCTGAAGGCATCGCGAGCTTTAGCGCGCCCTGCGTCTGGCTGCCGGGTAACCACGATTTTCAGCCCGCAATGTACAGTTCTCTCCAGGATGCGGGGATTTCTCCGGCGAAATGTGTTTTTGCGGGTGAACAGTGGCAGATCCTGCTGCTGGACAGCCAGGTGTTCGGCGTCCCGCACGGTGAACTCAGTGAGTTTCAGCTCGACTGGCTGGAGACCAAACTGGCCGCTGAACCTGAACGTCACACGCTGCTGTTGCTTCATCATCATCCTCTGCCGGCGGGCTGCAGCTGGCTCGATCAGCACAGCCTGCGCAACTCCGCGGCGCTGGATCGCGTGCTGGCGAAGTTCCCACGGGTGAAAAATCTGCTGTGTGGGCATATTCACCAGGAGCAGGATCTCGACTGGAACGGACGCCGCATGCTGGCGACGCCGTCGACCTGCGTTCAGTTTAAGCCGCACTGCGCCAACTTTACGCTGGATACCATCGCGCCAGGCTGGCGCTGGCTGGAACTGCATCCCGACGGCACGCTGACCACGGAAGTCTGCCGTTTGACCGGCGCACAGTTCCGCCCGGACACCGCTTCAGAAGGCTATTGATGTCTACGCTCCTTTATCTGCACGGATTCAACAGTTCGCCGCGCTCCGCAAAAGCGACACAGTTTCGCCAGTGGCTGAGCGAGCATCACCCTGACGTTGAGATGATTATCCCACAGCTGCCGCCTTACCCGGCAGAAGCCGCGGAAATGCTGGAATCCATCGTGCTTGCGCACGGCGGCGAAACCTTTGGTGTGGTCGGTTCATCGCTGGGGGGATATTACGCTACCTGGCTCTCGCAATGCTTTATGCTGCCCGCCGTGGTGGTTAATCCGGCGGTACGGCCATTTGAGCTGCTGCGGGACTTTCTTGGCGAAAACGAGAACCCCTACACCGGCCAGCAATATGTGCTAGAGTCACGCCATATTTACGATCTCAAAGTTATGCAGGTCGACCCGCTCGAGGCGCCGGATCTCATCTGGCTGCTGCAGCAGACGGGTGATGAAGTGCTGGATTACCGCCAGGCAGTGGCGTATTACGCCTCCTGCCGCCAGACTATAGAAGAGGGCGGAAACCATGCTTTCACGGGCTTTGAGAATCATTTCACCCAGATTGTCGATTTTCTTGGACTGCACAGCCACTGACAATCAATGCGAATTGCTAGTTTAAATCATGACGCAAACCTATAACGCTGATGCCATTGAGGTCCTCACCGGGCTTGAGCCGGTTCGCCGCCGCCCGGGGATGTACACCGATACGACGCGCCCAAACCATCTGGGCCAGGAAGTTATTGATAACAGTGTGGACGAAGCGCTGGCGGGCCATGCCAAACGCGTTGACGTCATTCTGCATGCCGATCAGTCGCTGGAAGTCATTGACGACGGGCGCGGCATGCCGGTGGATATCCACCCGGAAGAGGGCGTCCCGGCCGTTGAGCTGATCCTCTGTCGTCTGCATGCGGGCGGTAAGTTCTCCAACAAAAACTACCAGTTCTCCGGTGGCCTGCACGGCGTGGGGATTTCCGTCGTCAACGCCCTGTCCAAACGCGTGGAAGTGAACGTCCGTCGCGATGGTCAGGTCTACAACATCGCGTTTGAAAACGGCGAGAAGGTGCAGGATCTGCAGGTTGTCGGCACGTGCGGCAAACGCAACACCGGCACAAGCGTCCACTTCTGGCCTGACGAGAGTTTCTTCGACAGCCCGCGCTTTTCCGTATCCCGCCTGACGCACCTGCTGAAAGCCAAAGCGGTGCTTTGCCCGGGCGTGGAAATCACCTTTAAAGATCACGTTAACAATACCGAGCAGACCTGGTGCTACGCCGATGGCCTGAACGACTACCTGTGCGAAGCGGTAAACGGCCTGCCAACGCTGCCGGAAAAACCGTTCGTCGGCAACTTTAGCGGCGATACCGAAGCGGTGGACTGGGCGCTGCTGTGGCTGCCGGAAGGCGGCGAGCTGCTGACCGAAAGCTACGTTAACCTGATCCCCACTATGCTCGGCGGGACCCACGTCAACGGCCTGCGTCAGGGGCTGCTGGACGCGATGCGCGAATTCTGCGAATACCGTAATATCCTGCCGCGCGGCGTGAAGCTGTCGGCGGAAGATATCTGGGACCGCTGCGCCTACGTGCTCTCCGTGAAGATGCAGGATCCGCAGTTTGCCGGTCAGACCAAAGAACGTCTGTCGTCACGCCAGTGTGCGGCGTTCGTTTCCGGCGTGGTGAAAGATGCGTTTACCCTGTGGCTGAACCAGAACGTTCAGGCGGCAGAAATGCTGGCTGAAATGGCCATCTCCAGCGCCCAGCGTCGTCTGCGTGCGGCGAAAAAAGTGGTGCGTAAAAAGTTGACCAGCGGCCCTGCGCTGCCGGGCAAGCTGGCAGACTGTACCGCGCAGGATCTCAACCGCACCGAGCTGTTCCTCGTGGAAGGGGACTCGGCGGGCGGGTCGGCCAAGCAGGCGCGCGATCGTGAATATCAGGCGATCATGCCGCTCAAGGGTAAGATCCTGAACACCTGGGAAGTCTCGTCTGATGAAGTGCTGGCCTCGCAGGAAGTCCACGATATCTCGGTCGCGATCGGCATCGATCCGGACAGCGACGATCTGAGCCAGCTGCGCTACGGCAAGATCTGCATTCTCGCGGATGCGGACTCCGATGGTCTGCACATCGCCACGCTGCTGTGCGCGCTGTTTGTGAAGCACTTCCGCACGCTGGTGAAAAACGGTCACGTCTACGTGGCGCTGCCGCCGCTGTACCGTATCGACCTCGGCAAAGAGGTTTACTACGCCCTGACGGAAGAAGAGAAAGCGGGCGTGCTGGAACAGCTGAAGCGCAAGAAGGGCAAGCCGAACGTGCAGCGCTTTAAAGGGCTGGGCGAGATGAACCCGATGCAGCTGCGCGAAACGACGCTGGATCCGAACACGCGCCGTCTGGTGCAGCTGACGATCAGCGATGAAGACGAACAGCAGACCAACGCCATGATGGATATGCTCCTTGCCAAAAAACGTTCGGAAGACCGTCGTAACTGGCTGCAGGAGAAAGGCGATATGGCGGATATTGAGGCTTGATGCCCTCACCCTAACCCTCTCCCACAGGGAGAGGGAATGGATCGTAGGCCCGGTAAGCGCTAGCGCCACCGGGCTTTTTTACATCAAAACTCCATCTTCACCGTAAACTGCACTTCGCGAGGGTCGCCAATCTGGTTGCCCAGGTTGTTGGTCGCAATGGACGAGGTGTAGTAGGTCTTATCAAACAGGTTCTTCACGTTGACCTGCAGCGTCACCGGATACTGCAGCTTCATCTTATAGGCCGCAAAGGCATCCGCCACAAAATAGCCCGGCAGATAATAATCCGCGCCGTTGGTTGCTGAACGACGGCTCACGCCGTGTCCGCCGCCGCCCAACGTCAGGGTATTCCCGGCAAACGCATTATGAATGTCGTACGTCAGGAACAGGGAGCCGGTGTGGCGCGGCACATTCGGCAGCGGTTTGCCCGCGTAGTCCGGGTCTTCCAGCACCTTCGCGTCGGTATAGCCGTAGCTGGCGATAATATTGGTGTTCTCGGTCAGTGACCCGGCAAGATCCACCTCCACGCCCTGGGATCGCACGCGGCCCGCCGTTTTGGCGATGGTTTCACCTCCCACGCTTTCGTTGTACAGCACGTTGCGCTTGTGAATATCAAACAGCGCGATATTGGCGGTAATGCCGTTAAACAGGTCAAACTTGGCGCCCACTTCGTAAGCATTCGACGTTTCCGGAGGCAGATCGCCGATGTAGCTCGCAATGGACGACTGCGGAATAAACGTTTGCGAGTAGTTGGCAAACAGCGAGACCGCTGGCGTGAGCTTATAGACCAGCCCCAGCTTCGGCGTCCACTGTTCGTCGCGGCTGTTGGTGTTGACGTTGAACGGACGACCTTTACCCGCGTACTGGGTGTAATACTGATAGCGCATCCCGGCGACGGCGATCCACTTATCCGTCAGGTACAGGGCATCCTGCGCGTAGGCCGAATAACTCTCCTGTTTGAGCGTCTGGTCGCTGTCTGCGGCGGAGACGGTTGTACACTTGTTGAGTTTGCCGTAAACCGGATGGTAGATGTTGAAACCTTTGACGTTCTTACAGCGCATCATGTCCGTACGCAGCAAATCGTAATTCTCATACGACACGCCGGTTAGGATCTCATTGTAAAAGCCTGCAATATCCACATTCCCCTGCAGATCCGCGCGGGTGCTGTGCATGCGCTGGGTCGAGCCCTGGGTCGCATCCACGCGGCGGGTCAGGTTGCCGGTTTTTGCATCGTAGGCCATCACGCGGGCCTGGTTATCGCTGTATTTGTCCTGGCTGTAGCTGTAGTCGAACTTCGCGGTCCACTGGCTGTTAAGACGGTATTCCGCGTTCAGCTGCGCCAGATCGGACTGACCATCGGTCACGTTAAACGGCTCGTCAAAGCGGGTTTTGCGATCGACATCAACGGCTTTTTTAGTGTTGAGATCGAAGATCGTTCCGCGATCGAACGGCGTTTTATAGTCGCGATGCGAATAGAGCACGGTCACGGTGGCATCATCGCCGAACCAGGTGAGCGACGGGGCGATAAAGGTGCTGCGTTCGTTGCCAAAATTACGCCAGTAATCCTCGTCCTGATACTCACCCGTGAGGCGATACGCCAGACGCGTGCCGTCGATCGGGCCGGTCACATCGACCTGTCCGGTGCCGCCGCCAAAGCTGGAGGAGGTGGCGGACAGAGAACCACCGAAGGTTCTCTCCGGGCGTTTGGTGACGACGTTAATCAGGCCGCCCGGATCGAGAATGCCATACAGCGTTGAGGCCGGGCCTTTAAGCACCTCCACGCGCTCGGTGGCGGCGTTAAAGCTGCGCGGCAGGACGGTGCGCAGGCCGTTGGTCATGATCGAGCCGTCCCGGTTCGCGCCAAACCCGCGGCGCACGAAGGCATCCTGCGTACCGCCGAGGGTATTCGTCTGGACCACGTTGCTAACGTTGTAGAGCGCCTCATCCAGCGTGGTGGCGTGCTGATCCTCCAGCACTTTATCGCTGACGGTATTCACCACCTGCGGGATATCCAGCATCGGCATGTTGGTCAGCGTTGCGGTGGAGGTGTTCAGCGGCTGGTAGCCGTTGGTGGCTTCCGCCGGCGTATTTGGATCGGCAGTGACGGTAAGCGTTTCGCCGTCTTTAGCCGCGGTGGTGTCCGCCGCCTGGGCCAGCGGCGCCATAAACAGCAGTGAAAAGAGCGCGCGCCCTTTTACCCCAGAGAGTGAAGGTGTGAACGTAGCCATTACATCTGTTATCCCAAAATATCCGTGAATCACCTTCACGGAAGAATGTGTGAGTCATTGCCCTTTTATGCTCTGCTCGTTAGCCAGAACCGGCATCGAACATGTAATTGAGAATCATTCAATCATGCGGGAATGTAGTAGTAAATGAAAAATGATAAAAATCGGCTACATGCATGAAACGCAACGGGAAAGTACAAGGGTAATGAATTATTTAATTGAAAAATAATGATTTGTTAATTTTGTGGTCTGCACGGTAACGCTCCGTTACCCCTGGTTTTTTCAGGGTGTTTCTTCTCTTGACTACTACATGGCGTGGCGTCAAACTCTCAAAAGAGAATGATTTTTATTTATATTTGTTGCGCTTTTTTATTACGTTGGCGTTCACGTGGCTCACAACTCAAAACAACCGGGACTGGTTCTGGAGAACCTCTCTGCGGGCTATCAGAAAAAAATCATCGTTGATGATATCTCTCTTGCGATCCCCCAGCAGAAAATAACCGTTCTGGTGGGCGCAAACGGCTGCGGGAAATCCACGCTGTTGAGCACCATTGCGCGGCTGCTCCAGCCGCTTGGCGGCGCGGCGGTTCTCGACGGCAAGGCGATCCACGAGCAGCCGACCAAAGCCGTCGCCCGCCAGCTTGGTATTCTCCCGCAGTCCCCGCTGCTCCCGGAAGGGTTAACCGTTTTTGAGCTGGTCTCGCGCGGGCGCTTTCCCTGGCAAAACGTTATGCGCCAGTGGAGCGACGAGGACGAACTGGCGGTGGAAGAGGCCCTGCGCCTGACCGGCACGGCAGCGTTTGCCCATATGCCGGTGGAAAGCTTATCCGGCGGCCAGCGTCAGCGCTGCTGGATCGCCATGGCGCTGGCGCAGCAAACGCCGTATATCCTGCTGGATGAACCCACCACGTTCCTCGATCTTCGCTACCAGGTGGAGATCCTGGAACTGCTGCACGCCCTGACCCGCCAGCACGGGCGTACCGTGGTGGTGGTGCTGCACGATCTTAACTTTGCCGTGAACTACGGTGATTCCCTGGTCTTTTTACGCCAGGGAAAAGTCGAGGGGGTGTTACATGAAGGCGACGCCTGCACGCCGGAGCTGATCAAAACGGTGTTTGATGTGGACGTGCATATGTCCATCAACCCCTTGACCGGCAAACCGTTCTTTATGCCGTTTCGCCGGAGCCTTGAACAGCCATGATGCGCGCTTCTCTCGCCTTCCTGATGTTTACATTGCTGCTGGCGCTGGGCGCGATTGTGCATCTCGGTATCGGGGCGCGGTTTATCCCTCCCCGAACGGTAGTGGAGGCATTCTTTCACTTCGAACCGCGCAATTTCGACCATAACATCATCATCAGACTACGGCTGCTGCGCCTCTGCGCCGCAATGGTGACAGGCGCCGCGCTCGGCGTGGCGGGCGTGCTGCTGCAGTCCGTGATCCGCAACCCGCTCGGCGAGCCGCATATTCTGGGGCTCAACGCCGGGGCAGCGCTCGCGGTGGTGATCGCCAGCGCGCTTGGGCTTTCGCTGCCGTTTGGTCGCCCGCTGATTGCCGCCGCCGGTGCCGCCGCGCTGTTTCTGCTGGTGCTGATGTTCTCCTCGACCGGTCGCACCGGGCTCACGCCGATGAAGGTCACCCTGTGCGGCGTGGCGATGTCGGCGTTTGCCTCGTCGATTACCGCCGCGGTGTTAATCCTGGATGAACAGACGCTACTCTCTCTGCGTACCTGGCTGGCGGGTGATATCGCCGGGATCAACGCGCAGATGCTCCAGAGCGCCCTGTGGGCTGCAGCCGCTGGTTTTGTTCTTGCTATCGGGCTGTCGCCCTCGCTCAACATGCTGGCGCTGGGCGACAGAATGGCGCAGGGGCTTGGCGTGTCGCTGCTGAAAACCCGCCTCCTTGCCCTGCTGGCCATTGCGCTGCTCTGCGGCGCGGCCGTCTCCATCGCCGGACCGATTGGCTTTATCGGCCTTGTGGTGCCGCAGCTCATTCGCCGTCTGGTGTCGGTCGATTTACGCGTGATGGTGCCGCTGTCGGCCCTCTGCGGTGCGCTGGTGTTGCTGCTGGCGGATATCGCTGCCCGCACGCTGTTTACCCCCTGGGAGCTGGCAACCGGCATCATGACGGCCCTGGTCGGCGCGCCCGTGTTCATCCTTATGGCCTCGAGGATGTTCAAATGAACCGGGCCGGGCTCCGCGCGATCCGTGTTGGTCGCCTGTCGGCGCTGGTTCGCCCGAAGGCGCTGGCGTACCTGTCGCTTTTCGCGCTGATGGCGCTAGGCCTGCTGGGCTTTGGCCTGACGCACGGTTCTCTACCCATTCCCGCCTCTGCCATCGGGCGGGCGCTGTTTTCGCCTGAAACTTTGACGGCGGAGACGCGCTACGTCGTGATGGATATCCGCCTGCCGCGCCTGCTGATGGCGGTGCTGTGCGGCGCGATGCTCGGGATGGCGGGGGCGGCGATGCAGTCCATCACCCGCAACGGTCTGGCTGACCCGGGGCTTATCGGCGTGAAGGAGGGCTGTAGCGCGGCGGTACTGCTGCTGATTTTTCAGTTCCCGGCGCTGAGCCTGGCCTGGCGTCCGCTGGTTGGCATGGCCGGTGGGCTGCTCACCGCGCTGCTGGTGATCGTCCTCGCGCGCGATATCTCGCGCCCGCGGTTCATTCTGATCGGCATCGGCGTGTCGTGGGCGTTTGCCGCGGCGATGGGCGTTTTTATCACCACCGCCGACGTGCGCGACGTGCAGACGGCGATGCTGTGGCTGGCGGGCAGCCTGCACGCGGCAAACTGGACGCTGGTGGGGCTGGCCGCGCTCTGGGCTGCCCCCGCGTTTGCGCTGCTGCTCTTTACCGCGCGGGCAGCGGACGTGGCGCTGCTCGGCAATCAGGCCGCCGCGGGCCTTGGCGTGCGCACAACCCGGCTGGCACTGCTGCGGGTTCTCGCCCCGGTAGTGCTGACGGCGGCCTGCGTCTCCTGCGTGGGCAGCATTGGCTTCGTGGGGCTGATTGCCCCACATATGGCGCGCCTGCTGCTGCGCGGTGGTCAGACCGCGCTCCTGACGGGAAGCGCCGTGCTGGGCGCGCTGCTGGTGCTGCTGGCGGATAACGTCGGACGTCTGGCATTCCTCCCGCTGCAGCTGCCGGCGGGAATTGTCATTTCATTGATTGGCGGACCGTTTTTCCTGCTGCTGCTCTGGCAGCGCCGGGACAGATTTTAGGGGATTATGATGCGCGTACTGTTTTCGATGCTGTTGCTGGTGGGGTTCGCGGTGAGCGCGGCGGAGCCGACGCAGGTCTTTACCGACGATCTGAACCGCAAGGTGGTGGTGCCGGTGCACCCGAAACGGATTGTCTCCTTACACGATCTGGACATCACCATTCCGCTGATTGAGCTTGGCGTGCCGCCGGTGGCGAGCCATGGCCGCACGCGGCCGGACGGCAGCCATTTTCTGCGCTCCAGCGGCATGTTAACCGGCGTCGACTTCGATAATTCCGATATCAAATTTATCGGCACGGCGGATATTGACATCGAAGCCATCGCCGCCGCCAAACCTGACCTGATCGTTACCGAGCCGACCCGCAACACGCCGGTGGAACAATTAGCGAAAATTGCCCCGACGGTGAGCATCGAGCATCTCGACGGCGGCGCGCCGGAAATCTACCGCAAGCTGGCTCAGCTGACAGGAACGCAGGCGCGGCTCAAGGTTCTGGAGCGGCGATATCAGGAGCAAATCAAGGCGCTGAAGGCGACCATCGACACGCGCAAAATCACCGTATCGGTGATTCAGGCCAATCAGGGGAAAATCAACGCCATGCACAGCTACCACTCGCTGGGCCGCGTTCTGCGCGACGCCGGATTCAAATTCCCGCCGCTGATTGAGTCCATCCCGGAAGGGGGGCGCATCGACGTCAGCGCCGAGCGCCTGCCGGAGCTGGATGCCGATTTCGTCTTTGCTACCTGGCGCGGGGATACGGGCGGTAAACCGCAGGACGAGCTGGCCGCGATGGAGGCGGTGATGCCGGGCTGGTGTCAGTTCCTGACTGCCTGCCGAACCGGGCATTATGTGCTGATCTCGCGTGAAGAGGCGATCTCGAATTCGTTCGCGTCTTTAGGGCTGATGGCCGCGCAGGTGCAGTCGCAGATTGCCGGGCGTCCGCTGCCGGAGGCCTCACGGTGATCCGCAAAGAGAAGGGGCGCATGGATGTCTATGGCGACCGCTTTCGCGCGCGGGCGCATCAGCTGACGCCGCGTCTGCTGCAGGTCGCACGCTATATCCATGACAACCGCGAAGCGGTGATGGAGCAGACCGCCATGGAGATTGCCGCCGTAGTGAAAACCTCGGATGCCACGGTGGTCCGCGCCATACAGGCGCTGGGGTTCGCCGGGCTGCGCGATCTCAAGCAGACGCTGGAGCAGTGGTTTGGCCCGGTGGTCACCTCCAGCGAAAAGATGTCCACCACGGTGAACACGCTCGCCAGCGACGTCAACGCGAGCATTGATTTCGTGCTGGAGGGACATCAGCACACCTGCGAGGTGTTATCCGAGCCCCACAACCGCTACGCGATGGCGCAGGCGGTCTCACTGCTGGCGCAGGCAAGGCAGGTTGCCATATTTGGCATTGGCGCCTCCGGCATTCTGGCCGAGTACACTGCCAGGCTGTTCAGCCGTATGGGGTTACCCGCCACGCCGCTCAACCGTACCGGGATCGGGCTTGCCGAACAGCTGATTGCGCTTCAGCGCGGTGACGTGCTGGTGATGATGGCGCAGAAATCCGCGCACCGGGAAGGGCAAACCACCCTGCGTGAAGCAAAACGTCTGGGCATTCCCACCATCCTGCTGACCAACGCCCTTGATTCGCGTTTCAGTAAGGAGGCCAGCGTGGTGATCCACGTTCCGCGCGGCGGTGAAAAGGGTAAAATCCCGCTCCACGGCACGGTGCTGCTCTGTCTGGAGATGATCATTTTGTCCGTCGCCGCCACCGAACCGCAGCGCACCATCAAGTCAATGAAGCGCATCAACGAACTCCATCGCGGGTTAAAGCCGGGGAAGAAAAGCAGCTAAAAACAACAAAGCCCGGTGGCGCTAGCGCTTACCGGGCCTACGGTTCAGGTTTTGTAGGCCGGGTAAACGCAGTGCCACCCGGCAAATTCCACGAACTTAAACCCCTTGCTCCAGGATGCGGATGTGGGTTTCCAGCACGTCGCCCTTCACCGCGTCGCTCCACGCTTTCATGTGCGCGGTCTGCAGATGCGCTTCAAGATGCGCGACGGTTTCCCACTGCTCAACCATGATGATCGAGTCCGGCGCGGTAGCCTGGAAGCTGGCATCAGTGGCGGCATCCACCATCGGCGCGTAGCCGTGGCAGCCTTCTTCTTTCAGTACGGTCGGGATAATTTTAGCGAACTGATCCAGCACCGCCTGGCGGTGATGTTGACCTGGACGAGTACGGATTTCTGCGATAACGGTAAGCATGTTTACTACTCCTTTAATTCCAGGCTACCAGTTAAGCAAAAATTTTCGCGAGATGCTTGCGATATTCTGCGATATAGCTCGGGACATCAGGCATTTTAATCACGTCGTTGACGATAAAGGTCGGCAGCGGATCCATGCCCAGGAACTGATTAGCCTTGTGGAACGGCAGGTACGCGCCGTCCACGCCCACGCCTTCGAAGAACTGATCTTTCTCGGTGAAGGCTTCCAGCGGGGCGTTCCAGGTCAGTGACAGCATATATTTTTTGCCCTGAATCAGGCCGCCTGAACCGTATTTTTTGGACGCGTCAGAGCGGGTGCGGCCATCGCTGGCATACAGCGAGCCATGACCTTCCGTGAACACGTCGTCCATGTATTTTTTCACGGTCCACGGCGCGCCCATCCACCAGCCTGGCATCTGCCAGATCACCACGTCAGCCCACAGGAAGTTCTGTACTTCGGCCTTCACGTCGTAGTCGCTGTCCGCGCGCACGACCTTAACATCATGCCCGGCGTCGCGCAGGAAACCGTCCGCGACCTCGGTCAGGGTGTCATTCAGCTGGCCTTTAGAGTGCGCAAATTCTTTTGCACCGTTAATAATCAGAATGTTGCTCATTTTTTGTCCTCGACGATGAGAGTATGCCGGGTATTCTACGCGCGAGGACGGAGCGGAAAAATGAGCAAAATGTGCAAAGTCTTTTGCTGGAGATGCAATAATCCGCTACCAGCTGACCTTCACCTCAAAGCCGCCTTCCGCCGCATTGCTCAGCGAGACGTGCATCCCGTGCAGCGCGGCAATGCGCCTGACGATAGAAAGCCCCAGCCCGCTGCCCGTGGCGTTCTGGCCCGGTGGACGATAAAAACGCTCGCCGATGCGCGCCAGCACCTCGGGGTCAACGCCGGGACCGTTGTCGCGCACGCTAAAGCTACGCGCGTCCAGCGTCACGTCCACCACGCTGCCGCGTGGGCTGTAGCGGATGGCGTTGTCCAACAGGTTGCGCACCAGCAGGCTGAGCAGCAGGGGCTGCCCCTGACGTTTGACCTGCGGGGCATGGTTGATGAGGCGAATATCAATCCCTGCCTGCTGCGCCGGATGCCAGATATCCAGCACCGCCGACTGCAGTAAATCGGCAAGCGTGATCGGTTCGACATCGTCAAGGTTATCCAGCGAGTCCAGACGCGACAGGGTGAGGAGCTGATCCACCAGCCGCGAAGCGCGGTCGATTCCCGCATGCAGCTGTGCCAGCGCTTTTTCCCGCGCCTGCGGATCGTCCTGCGAGAGCTGCGCCACGTCAGTTTGCACCTTCAGGGCCGCCAGCGGGCTGCGCAGCTCGTGGGCGGCATCGGACGTAAAGCGGCGCTCGCGGGTCATCATCTCCTGGGTACGTGCGAAGAGGTGATTCAGCGCGTCGAGCAGGGGGCGCACTTCCGTGGGCACACCCTGAAGCACAAGCGCATCGGTCGCATCCGGCGAGCGGGAGCGCAGGGTCTGCGCCAGCTTTTTGAGCGGCCTCAGCTCCCGGCTCAGGAGGAGAACCAGCAAAAGCAGCATCACCGGCAGCGCCACCAGCCAGGGCGTGAGCTGCGAGCTGACCACGTCCAGCGCCATATCCTGGCGGTACTCCCACTCCTGACCGACCACCACGCGGTATTTCCCGTCGGGTGAGGTCAGCCACAGGAAACGCCATTCGTCGTTGTCGTCCTGGAGCTGTCCGTTAGCAAACCCGTCGCGGCGATAGTGGTACGGAATATCGCGCCCGTTCTCGCCGTCGTTCAGGAGCATTTTGCCCTCGACGCTGTAAATGGCGAAAGCCAGCGCGTCGTCATCGAGACGGCCATGCTTCACTTTTTTCGGGATCTCGCGCATCCGCTCGGGGGCGCGGATCTCGTCCAGCTCCATCGTCAGCAGCCGTTTGGCAAACAGCATCTGCTGCGTGTCAAAGAGCTTATCCAGCTTGTGGGTGGTCTGCTGCCAGGCCACCAGGCTGGCGGCAAACCATGCCGTCAGGGAGAGCGCTAAAAAGAGGAGCGTCAGGCGCAGCTTCAGGCTCAGGCGTTGCGTCAGCTTCATGCGTCACCCAGGGTATAGCCGATGCCGTGCACGGTGCGGATAAACTCGCTGCCAAGCTTGCGGCGCAGATGATGAACGTGGACTTCTACCGCGTTGCTGGAGACGTCGTCGTCCCAGGTATACAGTTTTTCCTCAATCGTCTTGCGAGGGAGCACGCGGCCTGCATTGCGCATCAGCAGTTCCAGCAGCGCGAACTCTTTCGGCTTCAGCGTCAGCGGTTCACCGTCCTGCGTGGCGACGAGACGGGTCGGATCGAGCGTGACCTTGCCGTGGCGTAGCTCGCTATGCGTCTGGCCGTGGCTGCGGCGGACCAGCGCCTCGAGGCGGGCACCCACTTCAATCAGCGCGAACGGCTTGCAGAGATAATCATCCGCGCCAAGACGCAGCCCTTCCACGCGCTGGTTAAGCGCATCCCGCGCGGTCAGGATCAATACCGGCTCGCTGCGCCCGCTTTCGCGCCACGCGCGCAGGATGTCCAGACCGTCGATTTCCGGCAGCGTCAGATCCAGCACCACGGCATCATAGGGCGCAGACGCGAGCGCGGCCTGACCGGTTTTACCGTCGGTAAACCAGTCCACGCTAAAGCCCATTTTGCTTAAACCCGCCCTGATACCGTCGCCGATTAACGTGTCGTCTTCTACCAGTAAAATGCGCATATTCCCTCCTTGATGCCGTCAGTAAACCCTCTGTAAGCGCCTGCTGTACAGCAATAATAAATAAATTTTTCCCTTAAGAAGTTGTTAAGGATTACCCTGTTTAATGGACTGCGAAACCAGATTAAAGGGAGAGTTAATATGAAAAAATTCGCTGCCATTGCCGCCATCATGATGATGGCCACTGCCCCCGTTTTTGCCGCGCAGGGCGGATTTAACGGTCCGTCGGCCACGCAAACCCAGACCCAGACGCAGGCAGGCGGTTTTGTCGATAACGAAGCCAACCTCACCACCGCGGTGAAGGTAAAAGAGATGAAGGACGACAGCTGGGTGAAGCTGCGCGGGAACATCACCCAGCGCCTGTCCGATGACCGCTACACCTTCCGCGATGAGACCGGCACGGTGAACGTGGAAATTGACCACAAGCGCTGGAACGGCGTGACCGTCACCCCGCAGGATAAAGTGGAAATCCAGGGCAAGGTCGATAAAGAGTGGAACGATTTTGAAATCGACGTGAAGCAGGTCATTAAGCTGAACAAATAACCCGAAAAGGGCCGCATAAGCGGCCCTTTTTCTTTGTGACTCAACTCGTCAGATAGGGTAGTATCTGCGGCAATATTGCCTGAAACCCTTCGGTTTCTGAGTTGAGGAATCACACGTAATGAGCGATATGGCAGAGCGCCTCGCGCTACATGAATTCACGGAAAACGCCTACCTGAACTACTCCATGTACGTCATCATGGACAGGGCGTTGCCGTTTATCGGGGATGGCCTGAAGCCCGTTCAGCGCCGCATCGTGTATGCGATGTCCGAACTGGGGCTGAACGCCACCGCCAAGTTCAAGAAATCCGCCCGTACCGTCGGTGACGTGCTGGGTAAATACCATCCGCACGGCGACAGCGCCTGTTATGAAGCGATGGTGCTGATGGCGCAGCCGTTCTCTTACCGTTACCCGCTGGTGGATGGTCAGGGGAACTGGGGGGCACCGGACGACCCGAAATCCTTCGCGGCAATGCGTTATACCGAGTCCCGCCTCTCTAAATATGCCGAAGTGCTGCTGGGCGAGCTGGGTCAGGGGACCGTTGACTGGGTACCGAACTTCGACGGTACGCTGCAGGAGCCGAAGATGCTGCCCGCGCGTCTGCCGAACATCCTGCTGAACGGCACCACCGGGATTGCGGTCGGTATGGCGACGGACATTCCGCCGCACAACCTGCGTGAAGTGGCGAAAGCCGCCATCACCCTGATTGAGCAGCCGAAAACCTCGCTCGACGATCTGCTGGATATCGTGCAGGGCCCGGACTTCCCGACCGAAGCTGAGATCATCACTTCTCGTGCGGAAATCCGCAAAATCTACCAGAACGGTCGCGGCTCCGTGCGCATGCGCGCGGTGTGGAATAAAGAAGACGGCGCCGTGGTGATCACCGCGCTGCCGCATCAGGTATCCGGTGCCAAAGTGCTGGAGCAGATCGCCTCCCAGATGCGCAATAAAAAGCTGCCGATGGTGGACGACCTGCGTGACGAATCTGACCACGAGAACCCGACCCGTCTGGTGATCGTGCCGCGTTCTAACCGCGTGGACATGGAGCAGGTGATGAACCACCTGTTCGCCACCACCGATCTGGAAAAAAGCTACCGCATTAACCTGAACATGATCGGCCTCGACGGACGCCCGGCGGTGAAAAACCTGCTGGAGATCCTCACCGAATGGCTGACGTTCCGCCGCGATACGGTACGCCGTCGTCTGAACCATCGTCTCGAGAAAGTGCTTAAGCGCCTGCATATCCTCGAAGGTTTGCTGGTGGCGTTCCTCAATATCGACGAGGTGATTGAGATCATCCGTACCGAGGACGAGCCGAAGCCCGCCCTGATGTCGCGCTTTGGCATCAGCGAAACCCAGGCCGAAGCGATCCTCGAGCTGAAGCTGCGCCATCTCGCCAAACTGGAAGAGATGAAGATCCGCGGCGAGCAGAACGAGCTGGAAAAAGAGCGCGATCAGCTGCAGGCGATCCTCGCGTCCGAACGCAAGATGAACACCCTGCTAAAGAAAGAGCTGCAGGCTGATGCCGACGCGTTTGGTGACGACCGTCGTTCTCCGCTGCACGAGCGCGAAGAAGCGAAGGCGATGAACGAGCACGACATGCAGCCGTCCGAGCCGGTGACCATTGTCCTGTCGCAGAGCGGCTGGGTGCGCAGCGCCAAAGGCCACGATATCGACGCGCCGGGGCTCAGCTACAAAGCGGGCGACAGCTTCAAAGCGGCGGTGAAAGGCAAGAGCAACCAGCCGGTGGCGTTTATCGACTCCACCGGTCGCAGCTATGCCATTGACCCGATCACGCTGCCTTCCGCGCGCGGGCAGGGTGAACCGCTGACCGGCAAGCTGACGCTGCCGCCGGGCGCGACGGTTGACCATATGCTGATGGAAGCCGATGACCAGAAGCTGCTGCTGGCGTCTGACGCGGGCTACGGTTTTATCTGTACCTTCAACGATCTGGTTTCCCGCAACCGTGCCGGTAAGGCGCTGATTAGCCTGCCGGACAACGCTCACGTAATGGCACCGCTGGTGATCGAGAACGAAAGCGACATGCTGCTGGCGATCACCACCGCCGGGCGTATGCTGATGTTCCCGGTCAGCGATCTGCCGGAGCTGTCAAAAGGCAAGGGCAACAAGATCATCAACATCCCGTCGGCGGAGGCCGCGAAAGGCGAAGATGGCCTGGCGCACCTCTTCCTGCTGCCGCCGCAGAGCACGCTGACCATTCACGTCGGCAAGCGCAAAATCAAGCTTCGTCCGGAAGAGCTGCAGAAGGTGGTGGGCGAGCGCGGTCGCCGCGGCTCGCTGATGCGCGGCCTGCAGCGTATCGACCGCGTGGAGATTGACTCTCCTGCACGCAGCGCGGCGGGTGACAGCGAAGAGTAATGTCGTGATATCCCCCTCTGTCCGGAGGGGGAATTTCAATAAAATTTCCCGTAAAATCGTTGTTAATTCGTGCGTTGCGATTAACAATACGCGCTCGTAATAAAGTCCTTACCTGGCCACAGGTGAAGTATAATTGTCAGCTGTTGGGGCTTCAGAGGTCGCTATGCTATATATTGTTCGTCTTATTCTTACCGTTATCTACTGCATTCTGGTCTGTATTTTCGGCTCTATTTATTGCCTGTTCAGCCCGCGTAATCCGAAGCATGTCGCCACTTTTGGCCATATGTTCGGTCGTCTTGCGCCGCTGTTTGGTCTGAAAGTGGAAAAACGCCTGCCGGAAGGAGCGGAGAATTTCGGTAACGCCATCTATATCGCCAACCATCAGAACAACTACGATATGGTGACGGCCTCCAATATCGTGCTTCCACCGACCGTGACGGTGGGCAAAAAAAGCCTGCTGTGGATCCCGTTTTTTGGTCAGCTGTACTGGCTTACCGGTAACCTGCTGATTGACCGTAATAACCGTGCAAAAGCGCACGGCACCATTGCAGAAGTGGTGAATCATTTTAAAAAGCGCAGGATCTCAATCTGGATGTTCCCGGAAGGGACGCGCAGCCGCGGCCGCGGCCTGCTGCCGTTTAAAACCGGTGCGTTTCATGCCGCAATTGCGGCAGGTGTTCCAATTATTCCTGTGTGCGTTTCCAATACTTCGAATAAGATTAATCTTAACCGCCTGAATAACGGGCTGGTGATTGTCGAAATGCTGCCACCCGTCGATACCAGCAAATACGGTAAAGATCAGGTGCGCGAGCTGGCAGCGCACTGCCGTGATCTGATGGCTGAGCATATTGCGCTGCTCGACAAAGAAGTCGCAGAGAGAGAAGCCGCCGGTAAGATCTAACCCGGCGTTGAAGGGAAAACGAATTCCCGCGTTGTTAGTCGTTTCAGATGGAGCTTATATGTCACTCAGTCGGCGTCAGTTTATTCAGGCTTCGGGGATCGCCCTTTGTGCGGGTGCGATGCCGCTGACAGCCAGCGCCGCCGGGCAGCAACAGCCGCTGCCTATTCCGCCACTCATTGAATCCCGTCGCGGCCAGCCGCTTTTCCTGACGCTGCAGCGCAGCCACTGGTCCTTTACCCAGGGGACGCGTGCGCCGGTCTGGGGCATTAACGGACGTTACCTTGGGCCGACCATACGCGTGTGGAATGGCGATGACGTAAAGCTCATCTACAGTAACCGTACCCCTGAAAATGTCGCCATGACCATCAGCGGCCTGCAGGTGCCTGGCCCGCTGATTGGCGGCGCGGCGCGCATGATGTCACCCAGCGCCGACTGGGCGCCCGTTCTGCCGATTCGCCAGAGCGCGGCAACCCTGTGGTATCACGCCAACACCCCTAACCGCACGGCGCAGCAGGTCTATAACGGCCTGGCCGGCATGTGGCTGGTGGAAGATGAAGTCAGCAAATCCCTGCCGATCCCGAACCACTACGGCGTGGATGACTTCCCGATTATCATCCAGGACAAACGTCTGGATAATTTCGGTACGCCGGAATACAGCGAACCGGGGAGCGGTGGCTTCGTTGGCGATACGCTGCTGGTTAACGGCGCGCAGAGCCCGTATGTCGAAGTGTCCCGTGGCTGGGTGCGCCTGCGCCTGCTCAACGCGTCTAACTCGCGCCGCTATCAGCTGCAAATGAGCGATGGCCGTCCGCTGCACGTCATCTCCGGCGATCAGGGTTTTTTACCGGCACCGGTGTCCGTCAAACAGCTGGCGCTCGCGCCGGGTGAGCGTCGCGAAATTCTCATTGATATGACCAACGGGGATGAAGTCTCTGTGACCTGCGGCGAAGCGGCAAGCATTGTTGACCGTATTCGCGGGTTCTTTGAACCGTCGAGCATTCTTGTCTCGACCCTGGTGCTGACCCTGCGTCCAACCGGCCTGCTGCCGCTGGTGACCGATAGCCTGCCCATGCGCCTGCTGCCGCAGGAGATCATGAGCGGCTCGCCGGTGCGCAGCCGTGATATCAGCCTGGGCGACGATCCGGGCATCAACGGTGCGCTGTGGGACGTCAACCGTATCGACATCACCGCGCAGCAGGGCACCTGGGAGCGCTGGACGGTGCGTTCAGATATGCCGCAGTCGTTCCATATTGAAGGGGTAAGCTTCCTGATCCGCAACGTTAACGGCGCGATGCCGTTCCCGGAAGATCGCGGCTGGAAAGATACCGTCTGGGTGGACGGTCAGGTTGAACTGCTCGTCTACTACGGCCAGCCTTCGTGGCCGCACTTCCCGTTCCTGTTCCACAGCCAGACGCTGGAGATGATGGACAGGGGCTCGGTAGGGCAAATGCTGATCAACCCCGCGCCATAATCTCTGACATTCCCGGTCCGCCGGGAATGGTTTATGCCCGCCAGAAAAAGCGCGAGAACAGAATCAGCACCGGGTAAATTTCCAGACGCCCTAAGATCATCGCCGAGCACATCAACAGCTTAGCCCCTTCTGTTAACGTGCCGAACGTCGACGCCGTCTCGCCAAATCCCAGCCCCATGTTGTTGATACAGGCGGCGACCGTCGCGAATGACGTAAACAGATCGTAGCCCATCAGATTAAGCGCCCAGACAAAAAAGCCCGTGATCATCACGTAGAGAAAGAAGAAGCTCCAGACCGAGCGCAGGACGCGTTCATTCACCACGCTTTTGCCCACCTTAATGCTCAGCAGCGCGCGCGGATGCGCCAGCTGGTTCATCTCCTGAATACTCTGCTTGAACATAATCAAAAAACGCAGGGCTTTGATCCCGCCGCAGGTCGAGCCTACGCAGCCGCCAAAAAAGCTGGCGCTCAACAACAGGAAGATGGTGTGCGTGGGCCATTGGGCGTAGTCGGCGGTCGACAGGCCGTTATCGGTCATCATCGAACTGGCAAGGAAGAAGGCGTGCACCAGGCTATCCGTGGGGCTGTACATGCCTGCATGCCAGACCTGCCAGGCGGTGATGAGGATAATCGCCGCAGCGGCGCTCAGGAAGAATTTAACCTCCGGGCTGCGACGAATCGGCTTCAGGGTGCGTCGGACAATGGCGACGTACCAGAGGGTGAAGTTAAACGCGGAGAGCAGCGAAAACGCCCCGGCAACCAGCTCGATTGCGTGGCTGTCATAAAAACCAATGCTCTCGCTGCGGGTGGAGAAGCCGCCCAGTGACACGGTCGAAAGCCCGTGACAGACGGCGTCAAAAAAGGACATTCCCGCCAGCCAGTAGGCCAGAGTGCAGGCCACGCCCAGCGCGAAGTAGGTCACCCACAGCGTGCGCGCGGTATCGGCAAGGCGGGGCGTCAGACGCTCCTCCTTGAACGGCCCCGGCATCTCTGACTGATAAAGCTTCATGCCGCCAATGCCCAGCAGCGGCAGGACCGCGACGGCCAGCACGATGACGCCTAACCCGCCAATGAAATTCAGCTGAGCGCGGTAATACAGGTACGACTTAGGCAGGGCGCTGACGTCCCCGATCACCGTCGCTCCGGTAGTGGTGATCCCGGAAACCCCCTCAAAGAGCGCGTCAGCAAAGGAGAGCTGAAGCCCGTCATCCATCCAGAGCGGCATGGCGCTAATCAACGAAAACAGCAGCCAGAACAGCACGATAATCACGAAACCGTCGCGGGTGCGCAGCTGGATGCCGGCGTGGCGGGTTGCCCGCCAGGTTAAGCCTCCGAGACTAAAAAAGGTTAAAAAAGTGGTCAGGAAGGCAAAGTAGGTCCGCTCTTTGTTCAGCAGGGCGATAACCATCGGCGGAAGCATGGAAAGGCTGTACAGCAGCACAAGGAAACCGCAGAGGTGCAGGACAACCCGCAGCTGGGAGACATGTAACGAATCGTTGGGCTTCACAACTGAGCTCCGCACAAACACGCATTCCGGGGCAAATCACCGGAAAATAGAGTGAATATTATGATCCAAAATTATCAGGGCGGCGTATTTTAACGACTTCCGTGAATATCTGCCTGCTTCCTGCATCCTTTTCTTCAAATCTGGCAGATGAACAGCGTATAATCCCGCTCCTTTTGTTTATTTTTTCTTCGGAAGCATTATGAGCGCAATTTCCCTGATCCAGCCGGATCGTGACCTCTTCTCCTGGCCCCAGTACTGGGCGGCCTGCTTTGGACCGGCGCCGTTCCTGCCGATGTCCCGGGAAGAGATGGACCAACTGGGCTGGGACAGCTGCGATATCATTCTGGTCACGGGCGATGCCTACGTTGACCACCCGAGCTTCGGCATGGCCATCTGTGGCCGTATGCTTGAGGCGCAGGGCTTCCGCGTGGGGATCATCTCCCAGCCTGACTGGAACAGCAAAGACGACTTTATGCGTCTGGGTAAACCGAACCTGTTCTTCGGCGTGACCGCGGGCAACATGGACTCGATGATCAACCGTTATACCGCCGACCGTAAGCTGCGCCATGACGACGCCTACACGCCGGATAACGTGGCGGGCAAACGTCCGGACCGCGCAACCCTCGTCTATACCCAGCGCTGCAAAGAAGCCTGGAAAGACGTGCCGGTGATCCTGGGCGGCATCGAGGCGAGCCTGCGCCGTACCGCACACTACGACTACTGGTCAGATACCGTGCGCCGCTCGGTGCTGGTGGATTCCAAGGCCGACATGCTGATTTACGGAAACGGCGAGCGTCCGCTGGTGGAAGTGGCGCACCGCCTGTCGCAGGGCGAGCCGGTGAGCAGCATCCGCGACGTGCGCAATACCGCCATTATGGTGAAAGAGGCGCTGCCGGGCTGGCGCGGGGTAGATTCCCGCATCATCGATATGCCGGGCAAAATCGACCCGATCCCACATCCGTACGGCGACGATCTGCCGTGTGCCGATAACAAACCGGTAGAGCCAAAGAAGGCGGAAGCGAAGGCGATCGTCGTGCAGCCGCCGCGCCCGAAGCCGTGGGAAAAGACCTACGTACTGCTACCGTCCTACGAGAAGGTGAAAGCCGACAAGGTGCTCTACGCGCACGCGTCCCGTATTCTGCACCATGAAACCAACCCGGGCTGCGCCCGCGCGCTGATGCAGAAGCACGGCGAGCGCTTTATCTGGATCAACCCGCCGGCGATCCCGCTCTCCACCGAAGAGATGGACAGCGTCTTTGCGCTGCCGTACAAGCGCGTGCCGCACCCGGCGTACGGCAACGCCCGCATCCCGGCGTATGAGATGATCCGCTTCTCGATCAACATCATGCGCGGCTGCTTCGGTGGCTGTTCCTTCTGCTCCATTACCGAGCACGAAGGGCGCATTATTCAGAGCCGCTCTGAAGATTCGATCATCAATGAGATCGAAGCCATTCGCGACTCCGTGCCGGGCTTTACCGGCGTGATTTCCGATCTTGGCGGCCCAACCGCCAACATGTATATGCTGCGCTGCAAATCACCGCGCGCGGAACAAACCTGTCGTCGCCTCTCCTGCGTCTATCCGAGCATTTGTGAGCACATGGACACCAACCACGAGCCGACGATCAACCTCTACCGCCGCGCGCGCGATCTGAAGGGCATCAAGAAGATCCTCATCGCGTCCGGGGTGCGTTATGACATCGCCGTGGAAGATCCGCGCTACATCAAAGAGCTGGCGACGCACCACGTGGGTGGCTATCTGAAGATTGCGCCGGAGCACACCGAAGAAGGCCCGCTGTCGAAGATGATGAAGCCGGGCATGGGCAGCTACGATCGCTTTAAGCAGCTGTTCGACACCTACTCGAAGCAGGCGGGCAAAGAGCAGTATCTGATCCCGTACTTCATCTCCGCCCACCCGGGCACGCGTGATGAGGACATGGTGAACCTGGCGCTGTGGCTGAAGCAGCGCCGCTTCCGCCTGGATCAGGTGCAGAACTTCTATCCGTCACCGCTCGCCAACTCGACGACCATGTACTACACCGGCAAGAACCCGCTGAGTAAGATTGGCTATAAGAGTGAAGACGTGGTGGTGCCGAAAGGGGATAAACAGCGTCGTCTGCACAAAGCGCTGCTGCGCTACCACGATCCGGCCAACTGGCCGCTGATCCGCCAGGCGCTGGAAGAGATGGGCAAAAAGCATCTGATCGGCTCGCGCCGCGACTGTCTGGTACCGGCCCCGACGCTGGAGGAGATGCGCGAAGCGCGTCGCCAGAACCGCAATACGCGCCCGGCGCTGACGAAGCACACGCCGATTGTGCATCAGCGTTCGAACGGTGGAGCGGGAACGAAGAAGACCGTAAAACGTAAGATCGGTTAAACCTGTAACAAAGCCCGGTGGCGCTAGCGCTTACCGGGCCTACAGGCCAGCGCGTAGGCCGGGTAAGGCGCAGCCGCCACCCGGCTTTTTTCTGCATAAGGGTAGGAGGCCCAAAATGAAAATTAGGAAGTTAACAGGAGCGATGCTGATTGGCCTTACGTTATGCGGTTGTGTAATGCACCGCCAGACACAGCCAGAAGTGGAAGGACGTCTAATCGACAGCGCAGGTAAGCCAGTCCCGGGCGCTAAAATAACATTAGAGAGGGAGCAAACGCTTTCTGACGACAACGGTCGTTTTGCTTTTCAGAGCCAGCATGAGTGGATCTTTTTTCTGCCAATAGGTCCGATGGACTGGATTTATCACACCCCGCTCCAGATAAGCGTCAACGGAAAGGAATATGGTGCAGAAGTAGGCGGCGGTCTCGGTGGGCCACATAAACTGGAAGGGAAAGCGTACAACGTTATTTGCACATTACCTGATCTTCCCGGAGAAGCGAGATGTCAGTCCGGTTTATAAATTAAAACGAGCCCGGCGGAAGACCGGGCTCGTTTTAAGTATTATCCGCCAAACTGATCCGGGTCTGGCCCAAGCCGCTTGCCCTTATCCAGCTTCGCAATTTCCCCCAGCTCATCTTTGTCCAGACGGAAATCCCAGACGTCGAAGTTCTCGGCGATGCGCGATGGCGTGACCGATTTCGGGATCACCACCAGGCCGTTGTCCAGATGCCAGCGAATGACGATCTGCGCCGGGGTTTTGCCGTATTTATCCGCCAGGTCGCGGATAATTTTCTGATCGAATACCCCTTCACCGCCCTGAGCCAGCGGGCTCCAGGATTCGGTCTGAATCTTATGCGTGGCGTTCCAGGCGTGAAGCTGGCGCTGCTGCAACAGCGGGTGCAGTTCGATCTGGTTAATCACAGGCGCGACGCCCGTCTCGTCAATCAGCCGCTGCAGGTGATGAACCTGGAAGTTACAGACGCCGATGCTTTTCACCAGCCCCTCTTTTTGCAGTTCAATCATCCCTTTCCAGGCATCAACGTAATGGTCGATGGCCGGAACCGGCCAGTGCATGAGATACAGGTCGACGAAATCGAGCTGGAGCTTCTCCAGACTCTCCTGCAGGGCTTCGCGGGGACGTTTTTGATCGTCATTCCACAGTTTCGTGGTGATGAATAACTCATCGCGGGGGACACCGGCGCTGGCCAGTGCGGTCCCCACGCCGTCCTCGTTTTTGTACGCGGCGGCGGTGTCAATCGACCGGTAGCCGACTTCCAGGGCTTTATGAATGGCGGAGACGACCTCGTCGTTACCGGCTTTCCATACACCTAGCCCCAGCTGGGGCATCACGTTGCCGTCCTGCAGCTTGATTACGGTTTGGTTTGCCATTTTTCCTCCTTCAGGTGCGCATCGCCGGAGGGAGACTCCGGCGATGGGGTGTGCATTAAGTCTGGACGAAATGTCAAAAAACGAAAGTCGGGGGGACAAAAACGCTTAGCGTGCCGCCTCGTAAATACGGCGGCTGACGTCCAGGGTAATGTCGCCGTGCTCGCCCAGATGGGTCATGCCATGCTCTTCGAGTTTCGCCAGCAGGGCTGGGATGGAGCTGCCGTCCAGACCGTAGCCAGACAGACGCGTTGGCACGCCCAGACCTTCAAAGAAGCTGCGGGTCGCTTCGATGGCGGCATCAATACGCGCATTGTCAGAACCCTCGGTGATGTTCCACACGCGCTCAGCGTACTGCAGCAGTTTGGCGCGTTTGGTATCACGTTTTTCATTCCACAGCGCAGGCAGCACAACGGCCAGCGTCTGCGCATGATCCAGACCGTGCATCGCCGTCAGCTCGTGGCCCAGCATGTGGGTCGCCCAGTCCTGCGGCACGCCAGCACCGATCAGGCCATTCAGCGCCTGGGTGGCGGCCCACATCACGTTGGCGCGAACGTCATAGTTTTCCGGCTCTTTCAGCGCTTTCGGACCTTCTTCAATCAGCGTCAGCAGAATGCCTTCCGCAAAACGATCCTGGATTTTGGCATTCACCGGATACGTGACGTACTGCTCAACGGTATGAACAAAGGCATCGACCACGCCGTTCGCGACCTGACGCGCAGGCAGGGTGTAGGTGTAGACCGGATCCAGAATGGCGAAGACAGGCTGAACGTGTTCGTTCATGAAGGCCTGCTTATCACCGGTAGTTTTACGGGAGATGACCGCGCCCTTGTTGGATTCAGAACCGGTGGCCGGGAGGGTCAGCACGGAGCCCATCGGGATAGCGCTTTTGATGTCGCTCCCGCGGGTTTCCAGAATGTGCCACGGATCGATGCCGTCAGCATAGTGCGCTGCCGCCGCGATGAATTTGGTGCCGTCCAGCACGGAGCCGCCGCCGACCGCCAGCAGGAAGGTGATGTTTTCTTCGCGGGCGATTTTCACCGCGTTCATCAGCGTTTCGTAGGACGGGTTTGGCTCAATGCCGCCAAACTCACGCACGTCCAGACCGTCCAGCGCGCTGTAAACCTGATCCAGCACGCCGGTTTTTTTCACGCTGCCGCCACCGTAGGTGATCAGCACGCGGGCGTCAGCAGGGATCTGTGCGCGGAGGTCAGCGATAGCGTCTTTACCAAACAGAATGCGGGTTGGGGTGTGAAGATTAAAGTTGTTCATTGCTCGTTCCCTTTAGTGGGTGAAAAACCGTGGTGCGCAGAGGGCGACCTGATGCTGCACATTGTGGCCGTCCGGGGCTACGCCCTCAATGCACATTCCTGCCGATGTCTTGCCCATTTCTACAGAGCGCTGGAGAAAGCGCGGAAAACAACGCACACTGTCAACGTCGAAAACCGCACCCGGAGTGACGCAAGATGAACCGTGAGGCTATCTGCCAGCAGCTCACTGCGCAGATTAAGAGATTGATAGATAATGAAAATCGTGCCAGCGATCTGCTGCCGGACATTCGCCTGCTCTACGGCACGCAGCCCGGAACGCGCACGCCGGTCATGTACCAGCCGGGCATCGTTTTTCTCTTTTCAGGCCATAAAATTGGCTATATCAACGAGCGCGTGTTCCGCTACGACACCAATGAATATCTGCTGCTGACAGTACCTTTACCCTTCGAATGTGAAACCTTCGCGACAGAGGCGGTTCCGCTGGCAGGGATCCGCGTCAATGTTGATATCCTCCAGCTGCAGGAGCTGCTGATGGAGATTGGCGAAGACGAACTCTTCCAGCCTTCGATGGCCTCAAGCGGGATCAATTCGGCGACGCTGTCGGAAGAGATCCTTTGCGCCATTGAACGTTTGCTGGACGTCATGGAGAGGCCGCTGGACGCGCGCATACTGGGCAAGCAGATTATCCGAGAAATTCTGTACCACGTGCTGCTGGGCCCGGGCGGCGGCGCGTTACTTGCCCTGGTGAGCCGACAGACCCACTTCAGCCTGATAAGCCGCGTGCTCAAGCGTATCGAAAGCCAGTACACCGAAAACCTCAGCGTCGACCAGTTGGCGGCAGAAGCCAATATGAGCGTCTCGGCGTTTCACCATAACTTTAAATCGGTGACCAGCACCTCGCCGCTGCAGTACCTCAAAACCTACCGGCTGCATAAGGCGCGAATGCTGATGATCCACGACGGCATGAAGGCCAGCGCGGCGGCGATGCGGGTGGGCTATGAAAGTGCGTCGCAGTTCAGTCGGGAGTTTAAGCGCTATTTCGGCGTCACGCCGGGAGAGGATGCGTCACGTATAAGAACGATGCAGGGAGCCTGACGAAAAACGTAGGCCGGGTAAGCGATAGCGCCACCCGGCTTTGTTGAATTATGCGCTGCAGTACTTCTTCTTAATCACTACCGCGATGGTACCCACCAGACCCGCCACCAGCAGGAACATCGGCAGCACCATCAGGAAGGTCATCACCTGATCTTCGTGGTGTTTCACGAAGGGGATCATATTCAGCGCATAGCCGAATGTCGTCACCACGCCAACCCAAAGCAGGGCGCTCAGCCAGTTGAAGAACTGGAAGCGGCGGTTCGACAAACCGGAAATGCCCGCCATCGTCGGCAGAAGGGTGCGAACGAACGCCAGAAAACGTCCGGCCAGCAGCGCAAGCAGGCCGTGTCGGTCAAACATGCAGGTTGCACGCTGATGGTATTTATGGGGTAACTGCGCCAGCCAGCTTTTGACCACGCGCGTGTTGCCGAGCCAGCGGCCCTGCAGATAGCTCAGCCAGCAGCCCAGGCTGGCTGCGGAAGTGAGGATAACCATCGTGGGCGTAAAGTCCATGACGCCTTTGCCGATCAACGCCCCGGCAAGCAAAAGCAGACTGTCACCGGGTAAAAACGAAGCTGGCAGTAATCCATTTTCCAGAAACAGCGTTGCGAACATCACGAAATAGACGACGCCTATGACGTGAGGATCCGCCAGGGCGGCAAAATCATGTTGCCAGAGCGCCGCGATAATATCTTGAATAACAGCCATGGACTTTCCTGTGGAACAGCAGATATAGCGCTATTGTACTCCCTAATTCGCCCGTCGGGTTTGATTCCGGGCGCAACTCATGCAGACTTTTCTGCTTGCGGTGTCCACAAAAGCGTCCAGAGAGTACATTGTCAGCCAGCACTCTACACGATACGCTCGAACCCTGCTGCTAAATCCGCAATCAGATCGTCAACATTTTCTAAACCGATATGCAGTCGAATCAGGGTACCGCTGAAGTCCACTTCACCACCTGGGCGCAGGGCCGCGATCTGCTCCGGCTGGTTAGCCAGGATCAGGGATTCAAAACCGCCCCAAGAATAGGCCATGCTGAAGAGGCTAAAATTATCCAGATAGCTTGCCAGCTCGTCATTATTCAGCCGTTTTTTCAGCACAAACGAGAACAAACCGCTGCTGCCCGTAAAGTCACGTTGCCAGAATTCATGCCCCTTACTGCCCGGCAGCGCCGGATGGTTTACGCGCTCAACCTGCGGATGCTGCGCCAGCCATTCGGCCACCTTCAGGCTGCTTTCGTGGTGCTGACGCAGGCGAACGCCCAGCGTGCGGAGTCCGCGGCTGGTCATGTACGCCGTGTCGGCATCCACCATCTGGCCCATCAGATAGGCGTTTTCACGCAGCTGATCCCAGCAGCGCGCGTTGGAAACCGCAGTACCAATCATGCCGTCAGAGTGGCCAATCAGGTATTTCGTCGCCGCCTGGATGGAAATATCAATGTCGAATTCCAGCGCTTTGAACAGCACGCCTGCCGCCCAGGTGTTGTCGATCATAATGATCGCCTCTGGCGCTTTGCTGCGCACGGCCTTGACGATAGCCGGCACGTCGTGAACTTCCATGGTGAGTGACCCCGGCGATTCCAGGAACACAATGCGCGTGTTTGGCTGAATAAGTTCGGCAATGCCTTCACCAATCAGCGGGTCGAACCAGCCGGTCGTCACGCCGAGCTTGCTGAGGATTTTGGTACAGAAGTCCTGGCTGGGTTCATAGGCGGTGTTGGTCATCAGGATATGGTCGCCCTGTTCCACAAACGCCAGAATGGTGTTGGCGACCGCCGCCGCGCCGCACGGGAACAGCGCGCAGCCTGCGCCGCCTTCCAGTTCGCACATCGCTTCCTGCAGAGAAAAGTGGGTTAGCGTGCCGCGACGGCCATAAAACAGCCCGCCTTTTGCGCGGTTGCGCGTGGCGTTTTTTTTCTCCTCAACGGTGTCAAACACCAGCGAGGAGGCGCGTTGAATCACGCTGTTGACCGATCCCTGAGTATATTTTTTGCTGCGTCCTGCCTGTACCAGCGTGGTATCAAGATGCTTCGTTGTCATGTTCGCTAACCCTGTTTTTATACGTCTGGACGTCCAGACTACCACGATTGGAAAAAACTGCACCCGCAGGCTTATCGAATAAGCAGAAAATATTAGCAAAAAAGCGCATAAGAAATTTTTACTGCGTAAGCGCAAGGAAAGTGAACGAAAATTGCGGCACTATGCAAATACTAATGAGAACTACTATCAATTCGACGATGTTTTGATATTATTACGTTCAGATTTTGTGATTTGCGTCCTGGAGATACAGAGTGGGTAATAATTTGATGCAGGCGGATCTCTCCGTTTGGGGCATGTATCAGCATGCTGACATCGTGGTTAAGATTGTGATGATCGGCCTGATTCTGGCGTCCGTTGTCACCTGGGCTATCTTCTTCAGCAAGAGCGCCGAGCTGCTTTCGCAGAAGCGTCGCCTCAAGCGGGAACAGCAACAGCTGGCAGAAGCCCGCTCTCTGGATCAGGCTTCAGATATGACCTCATCCTTCCACGCGAAAAGCCTGACTACCCTGCTCGTGAATGAAGCACAGAACGAGCTGGAACTCTCCGCGGGCAGTGAAGATAACGAAGGCATAAAAGAGCGTACCGGTTTCCGTCTGGAACGTCGCGTGGCGGCAGTTGGCCGACACATGGGGCGCGGCAATGGTTATCTGGCCACCATCGGCGCGATTTCGCCGTTCATCGGTCTTTTCGGTACGGTCTGGGGCATCATGAACAGCTTTATCGGTATCGCGCAGACCCAAACCACCAACCTGGCGGTCGTTGCGCCGGGTATCGCAGAAGCGCTGCTGGCGACGGCGATTGGTCTGGTCGCGGCGATTCCGGCGGTGGTTATCTACAACATCTTCGCGCGGATGATTGGCAGCTACAAAGCCACCCTCGGTGACGTTGCCGCGCAGGTTCTGCTGCTGCAGAGCCGCGATCTCGACCTGAATGCCAGCGCCGTTAAGCCGGTGCACGCGGCGTCCAAACTGCGCGTGGGTTGATATTATGGCGATGCGTCTAAACGAAAATCTGGACGATAACGGCGAAATGCATGAGATCAACGTGACGCCGTTTATCGACGTCATGCTGGTTCTGCTGATCATCTTCATGGTGGCCGCGCCGCTGGCGACGGTGGACGTGAAGGTGAATCTGCCAGCCTCGTCCAGCCAGCCGCAGCCGCGCCCGGAAAAGCCTGTCTATCTGTCCGTGAAGGCCGATAAATCGATGTTCCTCGGTAACGACCCGGTAACGGCCGACTCTGTTATCCCGGCGCTGGATCAGCTTACCGGCGGTAAAAAAGACACCACGGTCTTCTTCCGTGCGGATAAAACCGTGGATTATGAAACCATGATGAAGGTAATGGACACGCTGCATCAGGCGGGTTATCTGAAGATTGGGCTGGTCGGCGAAGAGAAAGCGGCCGCGAAGTGATAAAGAAGCTGGCGAAAGCCGGCTTTTTTTATGCCTGTTGGGTTTATGCGTTTTTATTTTCCGTCGGTGCGGTAGAGGGGGTTGCCAGCGCGTCCTCATCAAGCGCAACGCAGGTGACGTTTGAGGTACGGTACTCGCCGTCTGACAGTTTGCGCGTCAGACGCAGGGTGGCGATCTCTCTGGCAAGCAGATACTGGTAGTTGGCCTCAAGGCGTCCCAGAAGCTTCTCTTTTAGCTCTGGCCGCTGTTCCATGATGGCGTTCATCACGGCACCGTAAATTTCTTCTTTGACCTGCAGCGGATAAATCTCACGGCGATTCTGCCATTTCAGCCGCACCAGCGTCGCCGGGATCGATACCAGGTCCTGTGTAATGCGCGTCATCTCGTCATTTTTTGTGTTTCGCAGCGCGTCGAGATTTTGCTTTAAGATAAATTCATCACTTTTTTTATCATCCAAAGTCAAATAAACGTCGTTATTTTTAACTTCCTTCACGTTAATCCTCCCCCAGGCTATAAAAAATTGGGTTGTTTTTTTCGCGCGTAATTAAGTTAAGCCAAATTTCATTGCCCGCTTCGTTAATTTCTTTGGTTTTTTCGGCCAATATTTGACTTAGTTTCTGGGCATCTGTTTCACCTTCGGCCTGCAGATCATTCAGCAGGTGGACAAAGGCTTCAATTTTTATAGCGCGAAATAAGCGGTCTTTTATATGACGATCGTGCTCTTCCAGCAACATATTACGGGATTTGCCGGTACGGGAAACACCAATTAATATATCAGGCTCGAAATCAGAGAGCTTTCTTTTCCCCTGAGTGAAACTGACCTCTTTTTCTGCTTCCGTCGGTTGCTGTTCCACAGGCGTAATGTGGTACTTAGCCGGGACGAGATAGTCGGGCAGCATTTTTAATTTCCTTTAATTTCAACAGGGTGGGGTTGGTAAAGGCGTGAGATTCGTTGACAATATCATGAGGCAAATTTAAAATCAAAAAAAATGGAGCCTACCCATGAACAGCATCTTTTTTACGGTCATCACATTACTATTACTGACCGCTGGTGTGCTTTTATTGATGCAGGAGTTCAATAAAACGAAAGTGTCGAAAGACACCAGTGAACCGCCGCAACCGGAACTCATGACAAAAGAGGAAGGGGAAGACCATTTCTCTGTATTGATGAACTCCGTTACGCCTGTCTGGTACTGGCGGGTGAACCATGAATATATCGACTTTTTACACGCGACAATTAAACGCATGAAAATGTCGGAAATTAATGACACGCCCGGACTGTTTGAAGCACAGCGTCGCTGTAGCGATCTCAATTCAGCCGTGTATAAATATTATGACAATATCAAAAAACGCTGCCTTAACGGCGAGAAGGTCTCTTATTCCGATCTGGACGTATTAAATTTGCGTCAGTGTTTTCGTGAGTTCAGCCTGGAAGCTTACCCGGAGCTGGTGGTGCTGGTCTGGCCGGAATACGCCCGTCCAGAGGTTAACCCCGACAACGTCTGAGTGACCATACTGGTGAGCTATTGCAAACAGTCAGCGCCATTGGGATATACTGGGCGCTGGTTTCTCTTGCAAACAGGACTTTATGGAACGCTTTTTTGAAAATGCCATGTACGCCTCTCGCTGGATACTGGCTCCCGTCTATTTTGGCCTTTCGCTGGCGCTTATCGCGCTGACGATTAAGTTCTTTCAGGAAATCCTGCACGTTCTGCCGAATATCTTTTCCATTGCCGAGGCGGATTTGATTCTGGTTCTGCTGTCGCTGGTGGATATGACCCTGGTGGGCGGGCTGCTGGTAATGGTGATGTTCTCCGGCTACGAGAATTTCGTCTCTCAGCTGGATATCGACGAGCGCAAAGAGAAGCTCAGCTGGTTGGGCAAAATGGATGCCTCGTCGCTGAAGAATAAAGTGGCCGCGTCGATTGTGGCGATCTCTTCTATCCACCTGCTACGCGTGTTTATGGACGCGAAGAACGTGCCGGATAACAAACTGATGTGGTACGTCATTATCCATCTGACGTTTGTGCTGTCTGCGTTTGTGATGGGGTATCTGGATAAGATCAGTAAGAAGTAAAGTACGCCTTACCCCTCACCCTAACCCTCTCCCCAAAGGGGAGAGGGGACTGCTCGGTGCGGTATTATTTATCAGACGACGCCTGCCACAGGTTCAACTCCCCATCCGCAACATGCTGGTCAATCCGCTTGAGTTCGTCCTCAGTAAAGCGCAGGTTATCCAGCGCCCGAACGTTCTCCTCAATCTGTTCCGGGCGGCTTGCGCCAATCAGCACTGACGTCACGCGCGCATCTTTCAGCAGCCAGCTCAACGCCATCTGCGCCATGGTCTGACCGCGCGCCTGCGCCATTTCACTCAGCAGACGCAGGCTGTTCAGGTTGGCTTCGGTCAGCATTTTTTCGTTCAGACCGCGGACTTTCTTGCCTTCACGCTGCATGCGTGAATCTTCAGGAATACCGTTCAGGTATTTTCCGGTCAGCAGCCCCTGCGCCAGCGGGGTAAAGGCGATGCACCCGGTACCGTTTGCCGCCAGCGCATCCAGCAAACCGGTCTTATCGACCCAGCGGTTGAGCAGGTTATAGGACGGCTGGTGGATCAGCAGGGGGATCTTCCACTCGCGCAGCAGCTCGGCCATTTTTTGCGTGCGCTCGGTTGAATAGGAGGAAATGCCTACATACAGCGCTTTGCCGCTCTGCACGGCGTGGGCAAGTGCAGAGGCCGTCTCTTCCATCGGCGTGGTTTCATCCACGCGGTGGGAATAGAAAATATCCACGTAGTCGACGCCCAGGCGTTTCAGGCTCTGATCGAGGCTGGCGAGCAGATATTTGCGCGATCCGCCTGAGCCGTATGGCCCGGGCCACATGTCGTAACCCGCCTTGGTGGAGATAACCAGCTCGTCGCGATACGCGGCAAAGTCCTCCCGCAGCAGACGGCCAAAATTCTCTTCCGCGCTGCCTGCTGGCGGGCCGTAGTTGTTGGCAAGGTCGAAATGGGTAATGCCGAGGTCAAAGGCTTTACGCAGCAGCGCCCGCTGGGCATCAAGAGGCTGAATATGGCCGAAGCTATGCCACAGGCCAAGCGACAGCGCGGGCAGGCGAAGGCCGCTTTTGCCACAGTGGCGGTACTGCATGTTCTCGTAGCGGTCAGGGGCAGGGTACCAGGACATGATGTCTCCTTTTCTTATCGATGAATTTTTGAAACGGCGTTTTCATTCTGTCCTTATCAAAACACAAATCCCGGGGAGAAGCGATGGCAGAACTCCCTGCCAGCAATTTTCCCCGGGATGCGTCAGACGTTGAGTCCCGCACTGCCCGGTACACGCAGGTCACCGGGCAATCAGACGACAATCAGAAGCTGTAGCTCATCCCCGCCTGTACGCTGGCATCGTTATCCACATCGCCAGTACCGACATAGACGCCGGTAGTCAGGGTGAAGTTATGGGCGATGGTGGCGTTGATACCTGCCCCAAAGATGCCCATGGTGTTGTTGTGACCGGAGGTATTGTGATAATCCGCCGCCTGAATGTCGGTGTCATCGCTGAACTCTTTCTGGAAGCGCGCGTCGATCCACGGCATCACCTTCACGTTTTTGTTCAAATCGCGAAGGGTGGTGGTGAGCCTCACGCCCGCGCCGCCGTTCCAGGAAGAGACCTGGCTGTCGGCAAAGGTGACTTCGCTGTCAGAGAAGCCGTTCGCTTTGGTCTGATCCCAGCCAAGAGTGGCGTAGGGTTGCAGCAGCGTTTCGCCTGGCAGCAACACGTTCACCCCGGTGCGGGCCTGCGCCAGATACAGACTGCCATCGGTGGAGCCGTGCAGCGCTTCCGTCATGCCGCTGGTATCGCCCGTCACGTTGTTGGCAGACAGCGAGTAACGCATATCGCCGTAGCTGAAGCTGCCGTCAGCAAACAGACCCCAGGTTCGGCCGTTCAGCGCCTGCTGCCAGCCGCCATACAGGCTGTAGTAGTTACCGTAAACGCTGTCTTTGAAGCTATCCGCGCCGTCGCTGGTGTCCTGCACGCGGCTGCGCGTCCACGCCAGCGCGATACCGCCGGTGACGCTGTCGCCGTTGTCCAGATGCGCCGTCCAGTCTACGCCGCCCTGCGCACCCTGAGTGATGCTTTTATAGTCGACGTCGTTGCTGAAATTACCGTTCTGATAAAGGAAATCGCCCCAGACCTGCGCACCGTCCTGCTGTTCTCCCAGCAGGTTTGCCAGATGCACCTGGTTCATGTGGTTGCTGATGTCATCCGCTACCTGATGCCCGGCCTGTTCCGCTGCATCCAGGCCGGCTACCAGCCCCTGAACGTCGCTCGCAAGGTTGCCCTTCTGGCTGTTAAATTCAATATTCCAGCTCTGGCTATTATCTGCAGTCAGCTGAGCCTGAGGCGCGCTGTCGGCCGCAACAATATTCAGACTGTTGTTGTAGTTATAGGCGCCGCTACGGTTCTCCACGGTCTGGTCGCCGTTGGTAAACGTGGCTGCTGCATAATTCTGCGGCGCACTGCTGCCCGACGTGGTGAAGGTCCCCAGGACTATTCCCTGCTGATTTTGCGCTGACGGCGTAATGCTGTTCACCACCACGGCGTTATTGGCGCCGGTAATATTACCGAAATTCACGTAGCTGTCGGTGCTCATGGTAACCAGCGCATTGCTGCCGGTGGTGTTGGCAATCAGGGTTGAACCGTTTTGCAAACTCCAGCTGGTTGCATCGTTAATTTTATCAATGGCAATGCTGTTATCGCTGGTGGTATTTACCGTTTCAAACTGGCTTATTTGTCCGGATATAGAACTGCCCGCATCCATTGACAGAGTATCGCTGCCGTCACCACCGTTAACATTGCCATTGACATGTGAATCATTGGTCAGCACGACCGTATCATCACCTGCACCCGTTGTAATATCACCGTTGACGGTCGCGTTGTTCTGCAGCGTAATTGTGCTATTGCCCGTACTCTGGCTGGTATTTATCTCGCCATTCACGGTGCTGTTATCCACCAGAACGGAATTTGCGGCGTTACCATCGACGGTCACATTGCCATTTACCACGCTGTTATTGGTCAATGAAATCAGCGTGGTGCCGTTTTCGTTAAAGGCCCCAATGTCGCCGGTGACCGTACTGTTATCCAGCGCCAGCGAATCAGCCTTCGTTCCGTACATCGCGATAGCGACATCGCCAAAGGCATCCAGGTTGATGTCGCTGAAGGGCTTGTATCCGCTCAGTTTTACCGCCAGCGTGTCGATGTTCTGCGCGATTTCGCTCTGCGAGGCATCCACGGAAGCGTTAGTCAGCGTAATATTGGTATCAGATTTATCGCTACCCGCGTAAATACCGCCTTTATCCATCGTGCTGTTGCTGATGGCAATATTTTGTGCACCGGCTCCCGCACTGAGAATACTGCCGTGCAGCATGCTGCCGTCCTCAACGTTGACGGTGTGGTAACCTTTATCCATGGGGTCGAGATAAATGGCGGAACCCATCATATAGGCTTTCTTGCCCTCGTAGCTTCCGGCGTCATTTTCGCCATTCAGCGTGGCGTCATCGATGGTCACCGTCGTATTGGTGGTTGCACCGGTATTGCCCACTTCGATCATATCGACGGTGGCGCCGTTATTCACCGTAATATTAGCCGTCCCCCCGTTGCTGCCCTGAATATAATGGCCGGACATGTCGGTACCAGAAACGGTTAATGACTGGGTATCCCCTGATTCACGGCTTCCATCCATAAAGATATTATTTGCGGTGGTGTCGGCCATAATGGCATTAGTCACGCCGGGATCTTCATAGAAACTATTATCTACATATTTCGTTAAGCCGCAGGTCTGCGATGTCACGCCCGGCTGGCAGGGCGTAGCGGGTGTTACGTTAGCCTGGGCGCCAAATGACGTTAAAGCCACTAATACACATTGCGAAAGCAATGTACGATTCATTAATTTGCGCATTTGAAGTTCTCTGGATGAGTCGAAAATTGTCCGGCTCTTTTTAAATGAATTTATTTAAAATAAGAACTTCCTCAGCAGGTAAGGATGTAATGAAATCTAAAAAAATATCCTGCACAATAATTAGTGTTTAAATAATTAAATCTGATTAATAAATTTAATTTAATTCATGAGCTAAATGCTTTGGAATGATTTGCATACAAATTAAAGGGTTTCTTGACCGGTCGTGCGGTTCTTTGACCGTCTCATTCATCAGGGTATTCATCCTTTCGGGTTGTGAGGTTAATTAACTGTTTGTCTGTTTTACATTTCGACGGCTGCTGAAATATGAAAACATGTATTGAGCAGTAAGATTTTCCCCGCAGTGATTATCCTTTTCCGGCGAACGTCAGGGTAGCGAAGATTTTTATAAAATTACGCGCGAAATAGTATAACTTCGTCAGTTTCTGCCGATAACGAGGGTAAGACTCGCCTCTGGGCGAATTCACCCTCACGGCAAGGAAGACTTATGAATATGCTCCGTAATTTCACGATCCGTTTCGTCATGCTGGCGATTCTCGGGATCTTTTGTTTAATGTGGGCGGGTGTTGGGCTCTACAGCACCTGGTCTCTGTCTCGCGTTTCAGATGGCAACGAGGTGGACCGCCAGCTGGTCAAGCAGATGACGGTGCTCAGCCAGGGCAACGATCAGTATTTCCGCTTTGTGACCCGTCTGAGCCGCGCAATGGAAGTCAAAGCCGCAGGCGGCACGCCGGATCTGGCGTCTGCCCAGCAGGCGCTGGATAACATGGGCAAGAAGCTGGCCGAGATGAAAGCGATCTCCCCAGGCCCAATGGACCCCCAGGTCTCTTCCCGGGTGATCGGTGCCTGGCAGGCGCTGCTCGAACAGGGCGTGACGCCGCAAATGCAGCAGGCGAAACTGGGCGCGCTGGACGGCTATCGTCAGCAGGCCAATAACGTAACGCCAACGCTGAGCCGCGCGTTCGGCGCGGCGGCTGAAGAGTTCAACAGTGCTGCCGCAAAGTCGCTCGACAGCACCCGCGTGGTGGTGGACGGCCTGACCAGCATGACCCGTACGGTGATTATCGTCGCCACGATCGTCGGTCTGCTGATCCTGCTCTTCACCGACCGTTACCTGGTCGCGATGCTGGTCAAACCGCTGGACCGCATTCGCCAGCAGTTCCGCCAGATTGCTCAGGGCGATCTCAGCCAGCCCATTGAGCCGTTCGGCCGCAACTGCGTGGGACAGCTGGTGCCGCTGCTGAGCGCCATGCAGGACAGCCTGCGCGAGGCGGTCAGCACGATCCGCTCCGGCAGTGAAAATATCTGGCGCGGGGCGACGGAGATTTCCAGCGGTAACAACGATCTCTCCTCCCGTACCGAAGAGCAGGCGGCGGCACTGGAAGAGACGGCAGCCAGCATGGAACAGCTGACCGCTACGGTGAAACTGAACGCGGAGAGCGCCCGTCAGGCAAGCCAGCTGGCCGATGTGGCCTCAACCACCGCCAGCCGCGGCGGTTCGCTGGTGGAAGAGGTGGTAAGCACCATGAGCGGTATTTCGGAAAGCTCGAAGAAAATTGCTGAAATCACCAACGTCATTAACAGCATTGCCTTCCAGACCAATATTCTGGCACTTAACGCGGCGGTTGAAGCAGCACGCGCGGGCGAACAGGGGCGCGGCTTCGCCGTCGTCGCGGGCGAAGTCCGCAACCTGGCAAGCCGCAGCGCCAACGCGGCGAAAGAGATTGAGGGGCTGATTACCGATTCCGTTTCCCGCGTCGAGCAGGGTGCAAAGCTGGTAAGCGACACGGGTACGACCATGGATGCGATTTTGCGGGACGTGACGGAAGTGACGACCATTATGAAGCAAATCGCCTCTGCCTCTGAGGAGCAGAGTAAAGGCATTTCGCAGGTCGGTATCGCCATTACGCAGATGGACGGCGTCACCCAGCAAAACGCCTCGCTGGTGGAGGAGGTTTCCGCGGCGGCTTCGGCGCTGGAGCGTCAGACCGAAGATCTTCAGCGCTCGGTGCAGAAGTTCCGCCTGACGGCATAACGCAACGTGATAAGGCCGCCTTGAGCGGCCTTACATTATTAACGCCTTCCCCATTCCGCGTGCTCTGAAACTGCTATTCTTTTGCTAACCCCTGACGTTCTGGACTCTCTTCTACGAGGTGTTGCTATGAACAGATCGTTATCTTTTATCCCTGTCCTTTCTCTCATTTTTCTGACGCTTTTCTCGGTTTCCACCAGCGCGACCCAGCAGGCGCAGGCGCGGCGCGTGGCGCGTGATGTCAGGCAGGAAACCCGCGACGCGTCACGGCAGGTGAAACAGACCTGCGTGGCGAACAATAACCAGAGTAATCACGACTGCCGCCAGGATAAACGTCAGATGAAACAGGCCGGGCGGCAAAAAGCGCGGGATATAAAGTATTAACATAACAGGCGAGGCGGCATGCGAACATGTTTCTTGCCGCCTTTTTAAAAAGCGTAAGTCAATATATTTCAAAAATTAAAATATTCGCTTGTGACAATATATTTGGCACTTTCTGCACATTCCAGAACATGAAAATTAATATTGTCTTAAGAATTCGCCGACATAATGAATTATCTTCTTGAAGCCGGAAATAATTCAATTTATGAAAAACCGTATTATTTTATTAGCAGCCCTGGCAGGTTTTGCCGTGGTCAATACAGCGATGGCCCAGAGCGTCACGGTCGATGTCCCCACCGGGTATAAGGTCGTGATTGTTCCTCAGTCAGCCACGGTTCCCGAGGCGGTAAGCGTTGCGCCTGCACCTGTACAAACAACGTATGCCGCCCCTGCACCGGTCTATCATCCGCGTGCACGCCATGTGGCGAGCGTGGCGGAAGGAATGGTGATTGAGCATCAGTATGACGATCACCATTGATGTATTGCCCGGGTCGCATATCCGGGCCTATTTTGGAGTGGCTCTCACGCTGGTGTGTTTAATCCTGCTGTTGCAATTCGGGATATTGGGTAGCCCGTTGCAGATGCCACTTCGGCGATACGCTTAAATGAGGGATTACCGTTTGGTGAAAGTGATTTGTAGAGTGATTCGCGAGAAATGCCTGCGCGTTTTGCAATGACAGTCATCCCGCCGGAGGCTTCTATAACATGTCGTAAAGCCAGCATGAATGCCTCATAGCCTCCGGGCTCGTCAATTTCAATGAAAGCCTGATGAAGATATACGGGCGCGAAATCCGGAGAATCTTTCAGGAGTTGTACCATTGCGTCATCATGGAGTACTGATTTAGCCATTGCGATTTCCTTTTATATCCTGCGCTTGTAGTCGTTGAGGTACTCAACGGCTCTTTCAATATCTGCACTTTGCTTTTTTTTCGTTCCAGTCAGTAGCACCAGACTCACTGCGCCATCTGCCGGATCGGAGACTTCGCTGAAATAGACACGGTAACCCGGCCCCTGGTTAATTCTGAGCTCTGAAACGCTCTCTCTGCATGGTTTACAATCACCATAGTTACCCGTTGACATTCTGGCGACACGCGTGGCAATCATGGCTTTTGCTATGGGATCTTTCACACTTCTTAGATATGCATCAAAAGGGTCATACCCGTCAGCTGTGATGTAGTGTTTAACCTTAGCCATTATTGTAGCCTGTAGTTTACGATAAGCAAATGCATTGTAATCTTCAGGCTACGACTGGCAATTGTTAACATCGCTGCGACAGAGGGGAAATGCTATTTCGGAAAGCGGCTCGCAAAAATGTGAGATTGGGTGCGGGGTTATTACTGAACAGCCATGAGGCCGGGCACGCGCTGCGACGCCCGGCGAAGTTTATCAGTGCGTCGCTTCACCAATCAGCGCGCCCGTTCCCGCGCCAACGGCTGCACCTTTCAGCACGCTCTTGCCGGTAACCGCCGCGGCGCCTGCGCCCACGGCAGCCCCTACGGCGCCGCCTTTACGCGCGGCTTTACCTTTGTCGCCGTTTTTGAACATGGCACCCGTGCCTGCGCCAACAACGGCACCGCCAACGGTGGATTTCAGATCTTTGCCCGTGGCCGCGCCAATGGCAGCGCCTGCTACCGCGCCAGCGGCGGTTTTATCGATGGCCATTCCCGAGGTGGAAAAAATGAGGGCGCTGATAACCAGCGTTGTTTTAATCAGTTTCATAACAGATCCTTTGTGACTGCTGTCGGTTGATACGTCGCTTCTCACTCTGAGGTGAGAAAAACGCACAGATAGTGCCAGCAATACCGGCTCAACCTTTAGGCCAATCATGCCCTGCGAAAGGATCTCGGTTGCCGGGCGGCGATCCGCCCGGCAGAACATTACGCCTGACGCTTATCTTCCGTATTGGTCTCGAAGTCGCTCGCCGCGTGGCGTTCGTGAAGCTGCTCGTTCAGCTCGCCGCTGGTGCGGTTAACGATGCGTCCGCGCTTAACGGCATGGCGGTTCGCCACGTCTTTCGCCCAGCGCTGCACGTTGGTGTACTTTTCTGCGTCGAGGAACTCAGCGGCGTTGTACACGCTGCCCAGCGCCACGCAGCCGAACCATGGCCAGATGGCGATATCGGCAATGGTGTACTCCTCACCCGCCACGTAGCGACCGCGCGCCAGCTGTTTATCCAGCACGTCGAACAGGCGTTTGGCTTCCATGGTAAAGCGGTCAATCGCGTACTCAATTTTCACCGGGGCATAGTTATAGAAGTGGCCAAAACCGCCGCCGAGGAACGGCGCCGCGCCCTGCAGCCAGAACAGCCAGTTCAGCGTCTCGGTGCGTCCCGCCGGATCTTTCGGCAGGAAGTGGCCGAATTTCTCCGCCAGATAGAGCAGGATATTGCCGGATTCAAAGACGCGCGTTGGCGGGTTCGTGGAGTGGTCACGCAGCGCCGGTATTTTCGAGTTCGGGTTCACCTCCACGAAGCCGCTGGAGAACTGATCGCCCTCGCCGATGCGGATCAACCACGCGTCGTACTCCGCGCCCGTTACGCCCAGCGCCAGCAGCTCTTCGAGCATGATCGTCACCTTCTGGCCGTTCGGTGTGCCCAGCGAGTAAAGCTGCAGCGGGTGCGAACCGACAGGAAGATCTTTCTCATGGGTCGCGCCCGAAATGGGGCGGTTGATGTTGGCGAACGCGCCGCCGTTGTTCTTTTTCCATTCCCACACTTTGGGTGGCTGATACGTGTTGTCTGACATGTTGGCCTGCCTTTTGAGTGATGTGTTGAGGCAGTGTAGCAGGAGATTTGTGAAGCGTTTAACGAACTGAGCGTAATCGATCTGCCGCTATTCCTTCCGGCGCTTATATATATCAAATCCGGCATAAGCTTAATCGAAAATCGCATTTTCATAATTAATGCGTAAACGGATAAAGCTGCATATGATGCTTCAACATAAATAAAAGATGCAGTCATAAACACTTTATAAGGCAAGGAGTTAGTGAGATGCGCAAGCTTCTGTTATCGGCAGTGGTTGTTTCGCTCGCGTTAGGCCTGGCGGGCTGTGATGATGCGAAAAATAAAGAGACAAATACGCCCTCAGCGGCAAAAAGCGATGCGCCAAAAGCGGGCGGTTCGCTGATTATCGGTATTACCTCCGGCGACCCGTTAGCTGTAAATCCGCTCTACGCCAGCGACCGTACCACGTTGACGATCATGCAGGCGCTCTATGCCCCGCTCTATAGCTTCAACAACGGTAAGATCGAATGGGGCCTGGCGGAAAGCCTGACGCCCTCTGCCGACAACCTCAGCTACACCCTGACGTTAAAACCGAACCTGAAATGGCAGGATGGACAACCGCTGACGGCGGACGACGTGGTCTTCACCTTCAATAAGCTGCTGGATGCCAAACAGCACAGCTTCTTCCGCAGCATGTTCACCTACGGCGATAAGCCGGTACAGGTAAGCAAGGTTGACGACCGCACCGTTAAGTTCACCTTACCGCAGGTCAGCGCGGCCTTTACCGGCACGCTGGTACAGATCTACCCGATCCCGCAGCACGTGTTCGCCAGCGAAGGCGACCTGGAAAAGAGCAGCAAAAACGATGCACCGGTCGGCTCCGGGCCGTTCAAATTTAAAGAGTACCGCGCCGGACAATATTATGCCCTGACCCGTTTTGACGATTACTGGAACGGCAAAGCGAAGCTAGATTCGGTGACCTACCGTTTCGCCAAAGACAGTAACGCCGCCAACCTTGCGCTGCAAAACGGTGAAATCAACCTCAAGATGGTTGACCCGCAGGATGTGAACCGCCTGAAAAATACCGGTAAGTTTGACTTCGTGGTCTATCCGGAAGGCCGTCTGGCCTATATGACGTTCAACCAGAACGTGCCGGTAATGAAGAGCAAAGAATTGCGTCAGGCCATTGCTTACGCCATCAACAAAGACGAGCTGACCCAGACCGCCTTTACCTCGCTGGACTACGCCAAACCCGCGACGTCCTTCCTGACGCCCGATACGCTTTACAAGACGGATGACGTCGAGCAATACAATTTCGACCTGCAAAAAGCTAAAGAGCGGCTTAAAGCGTCCGGCGCGCCGGACAACCTCAAGCTGCGCCTGGCGTATGTGAATACCAACAAAACCCAGGAGAGCATGGCGCTCTACATTCAGCAGGCGCTGAAGGGCATTGGGGTGAACGTGGAGCTGATGCCGCTGGACTCCAACGCCATGTCCCAGCGCAGCCTCGATATGAACAACACCGCGTGGGAGCTGAACCTGGGCGGCTACATCATGGGCTCAGAGCCGGACGGCTACAAATCGCTGTTCATGAGCAACGAAGCCTATAACTACGCGCACTACAAAAATCCGCAGTTTGATGCCCTGTGGGATAAAGGCGCCGTGGAAACCGACGCCGCGAAACGTGCCGATATCTACAAGCAAATTCAGCAGATCGTGGCGAACGACATGACGTACTACCCGATCGCCTATACCAATGCGACCGTCGCGGTAGACAAGCGTTTCGGCGGCACCCAGGAAGCGGAGCCGAAACCGGTCTATCTGTTCCAGGATCTGTCAAAAATCTATCAGAAATAAGCGATTGCCCCGGCCGTCGGGTCGGGGCCTTGGTAAGGGCATGTCGTGAACACACTTCTCACGCGTCGGCTGCTGCAGCTGCTGCCGATGCTGTTCTTTATTTCGCTGGTGGCGTTTTTGCTGGTCAAGCTCGCGCCCGGCGATCCGGTGGCGGCGTACATCACACCGCGCATGGCTCCGGAAGATATCGAACGTATTCGCCAGAGCCTGGGGCTGGATAAGCCGCTGGTCACGCAGTACGTTCTGTGGCTGAAGAACGTCCTGCGGGGCGATCTCGGCTATTCGCTGATTTACCACCGCCCGGTGCTGGAGATGATCGGCGAACGCATTCCGGCCACGCTGGGGCTGATGGGCGCGTCGCTGCTGCTGGCGATCGTGCTGGCGATCCCGCTGGGCCTGCTGGCGGGGGCATTTAAGCACCGCTGGCTGGATCACCTGCTGAACCTGTTCGCCTATATCGGCATCTCGGTGCCGATTTTCTGGTTCGGCATTTTGCTCATTACGGTCTTTGCCGTGCAGCTTAACTGGTTCCCCAGCATGGGAATGCGCACCATCGGCATGGAGGATAATGTGCTGGACGTGCTGCGCCACGGCGTGCTGCCGTGCATTGCCCTCACGTTCTACAACCTCTCCAGCTACGTGCGCTACATCCGCTCCAACACCATCTCGCAGCTCTCTGCCGACTATGTGCAGACCCAGCTGGCCTACGGCGCCACGCGTTCCAGCATTCTGTTCCGCCACGTGCTGAAAAACGTGCTGCTGCCGGTGATCACCCTGTTCGGTTTGTCGTTCGGTGAGCTGATTGTGGGGGCCTACGTGACGGAAAGCGTCTTCTCCTGGCCGGGGATGGGGCTGCTCGGGATCCAGTCGATCGCTTCGCTGGACTACCCGCTGATCATGGCGATCATCATGCTCTCGTCGATGATGCTGATAGTCGGTAACCTGATCGCCGATCTGCTTTATCGCTTCGCCGATCCCCGCATTCGTACGCTGAGGTAACCCGCATGAGCAGACGCTGGAAGCAGGTTCGTTACCAGCTGCGCCGCAACCGTCCGGCGCAGTTCTCCCTGTTTGTGCTTTTTATTTTCGTTGTTGCCGCGCTCTGTGCGGGCTTGAGTCCGTACGATCCGGATCGGATGGCGCTCGGCGCACGTACGCTGCCGCCGGATGCCGCACACTGGTTCGGCACCGACGAGTACGGGCGCGACTACTTCACCCGCGCGCTGTATGGCGGGCAGATCTCCCTGATGGTCGGTTTTCTCGCCATGCTCTTTTCCACGCTTATCGGCACGGTGGTGGGAACGGTGAGCGGCTACTTTGGCGGCTGGCTGGACAACCTGATGATGCGCGCCGTGGATATCCTGATGGCCATTCCGGCCTTCTTCCTGCTGCTGGTGGTGAATGCGTACCTCAAGCCGGGCGTGGATAACATCATTCTGATCATCAGCCTGCTGACGTGGATGAACATGTCGCGGCTGGTGCGCGCAGAAACCCTGTCGGTGAAAGAGCGCGAGTATGTGCTTTATGCCCGCGCATCGGGGGAGCACCCGCTGCGCATTATCGTGCGCCACATTATTCCCGGCGTGCTGCCGACCATTATCGTGGCCGCCACGCTCAATATCGCCTCGGCCATTCTGATGGAGTCGACGCTCAGCTTCTTAGGGCTCGGCGTGCAGGCACCGGCGGCGTCGTGGGGAAGCATGCTCAACAACGCCCAGTCTTATATTGGCGAAGCGTCGTGGCTGGCGATGTTCCCCGGCATTCTTATCCTGCTGACGGTGTTCAGCTTTAACGTGCTGGGCGATGTGTTCCGTACCGCCTTTGAGCCAGGAGCGAATCGCGATGAGTAGCTTATTAGCGCTTGAGAACCTGCAAACCACCTTCCGCACCCGCGAGGGCGAGGTTCACGCGGTGCGCGGCGTGAGCTTTCAGGTTCAGCCGGGGGAGCTTGTCGGCATCGTCGGCGAGTCGGGCTGCGGGAAAAGCGTCACCTGTAAGTCGATCATTCAGCTTCTGGGGAGCAACGGACGGATAACCGGCGGCAGCGTTCGCTTCCAGAATGACGATCTGGCGCAAAAAACCCCTGCGCAGATGCGCGCCATTCGCGGCAACGAGATCGCGATGATTTTCCAGGATCCGATGACCGCCCTGAACCCGGTGCTGACCATCGGCAAACAGATGGCAGAGATCCTGATGCGCAATAAAGGGCTCACCAAAAGAGCGGCCAAAGCGGCGGCGATCGCCATGCTGGAACAGGTGGGGATTGCCGAGGCGGAACGCCGATACGACCAGTATCCCCACGAGTTCAGCGGCGGGATGCGCCAGCGGGTGATGATCGCCATTGCGCTCTCCTGCAACCCGAAGCTGCTTATTGCCGATGAGCCGACCACCGCGCTGGACGTTACCATTCAGGCGCAGATCCTGCGTCTGCTGAAAAGCCTGCAACAGCAGACCCAAACCGCGATTCTGCTGATCACCCACGATCTCGGCGTGGTGGCGCAGGTCTGCAGCCGCGTGGTGGTGATGTACGGCGGGCTGGTGATGGAGGAGGGGAGCGTGGAGGACATTTTTTATCGCCCTGCGCATCCTTATACCCAGGGGCTGCTGGCCTCGCTGCCGCGCCCGGATGAGGTCAATCAACGTTTATCACCCATTGAAGGCGCGCCGCCTGGTCTGCTTAACCCGCCGCCGGGCTGTCCGTTCGCCGAACGCTGCCCGAAACGCATGCCCCAGTGTGAACGGCAGCCCGCTTTTTACGCCATGGGTGAAGGCCATCGCGCCGCCTGCTGGCTATGGGCCGATAAGGAGATTCAGGCATGAGTGAACAACAGGCCCCTTTAGTAAGCGTGCGAGATCTGCGCAAACACTATCCGCTTAACGGCGGTTTGCTGCGTAAAGGCGCGGCGGTGAAGGCGGTTGATGGCGTGAGCTTTGATATCCAGCCCGGCGAGACGTTTGGCCTGGTGGGCGAGTCCGGCTGCGGGAAATCCACCCTTGGGCGCGCCATCCTGCGCCTTTTCGATATCACCGCGGGCGAGATCCACTTTGCCGGACAGGCGATTGCCCATGCCCGCGAAAAAGAGCTCAAGCCGCTGCGTAAGCGGATGCAGGCGATTTTTCAGGATCCTTACTCCTCGCTCAACCCCGGCATGACGGTGCGACAGCTGGTGGCCGAGCCGATGCAGATCCACGGCTACAGCCGTGAAGAACAGCGCGAACGGACGGAAACGCTGCTCTACAAAGTGGGGCTGAAGCAGGAGCACCTTGAGCGGTTCCCGCATGAGTTCAGCGGCGGGCAGCGCCAGCGCATCAGTATTGCCCGCGCGTTGTCCGTGCGTCCTGAATTTGTGCTGTGCGATGAGCCGCTCTCGGCGCTGGACGTCTCGGTGCAGGCGCAGGTGGTGAATATTCTGCAGGACCTGCAGCAGGAGCTGGGGCTGACCTATCTGTTCATCGCCCACGATCTCTCGATGGTGCGTCATATCTCTAGCCGCATTGGGGTGATGTATCTCGGCAAACTGGTGGAGGTGGCCCCGGCGAATGAGCTGTATCAGCGTCCGGCGCACCCTTATACCCGCGCGCTGCTGGCGGCGGTTCCCCAGCCCGACCCGCGCATTCGCAACCTCGAAGACGCCACTCTGCGCGGCGAAATGCCCGGCCCTACGTCCGCGCTGCCGGGCTGTAAGTTCTGCAGCCGCTGCCCGCACGCCGTGCCGGTTTGCCAGACGCAGGAGCCAGCGATGCAGGAGATCGCGCCAGGGCATTTCGCGGCGTGCTGGCTGTTTAAGATGTGAGCCTTAAACGTGTCGGGTGGCGCTTCGCTTACCCGACCTACAGGGTTTTGCGTTTTGTCGGCCGGGTAAGGCGAATTATTTACCACGCAGGTGTATGATAAACGCTCCTCTGTCAGGTTAATTACAACGTGCAGACGACAACAACCCATAAAAATTGCCGCCTGCCTGTTTTAGGTTGGATACATGCGTAAAGGAACGTTAAGCAGTGATGCGCCATTCGGGACGTTGTTAGGCTATGCGCCCGGTGGCGTGGCGATTTACTCTTCAAATTACGGCAGTCTGGACCCGCGAAACTATCCGGAAGATGCGGATTTCCGCAGCTACATCGGCAACGAATACATGGGCCACAAGTGGCAATGCGTTGAGTTTGCCCGCCGTTTCCTGTTCCTCAACTATGGCTTCGTGTTTACCGACGTAGGTATGGCGTGGGAAATTTTCTCTCTGCGCTTTTTGCGTCAGGTGGTGAACGATAACATTCTGCCCCTTCAGGCGTTTGCCAACGGCTCAAAACGCGCGCCGCGCGCCGGGGCGCTGCTGATCTGGCAAAAGGGCGGCGAGTTTCACGAGACCGGCCACGTGGCGGTGATCACCCAGCTTCTGGACGATAAGGTGCGTATCGCCGAGCAGAACGTCATTCACTCTCCGCTGCCGCTCGGGCAGCAGTGGACGCGCGAGCTGCGCCTGAGCGTGGAGAACGGGCGTTATACCCTCCACGACACCTTCAGCGACACGGAAATTCTCGGCTGGATGATCCAGACCGACGACACAGAACACAGCATTCCGCAGCCGGAAATCGACGGCGAACTGCTGAAAATCAGCGGCGCGCGGCTGAAAAACACACGTCAGTTCGACGGGAAATGGCTCAACGAAAATGACGCGCTGCAGCAGGCGTATATTCGCGCCAACGGTCACGTGATCAACAAAGATCCCTGCCAGTACTTCACCATTACCGAAAGCGCCGAGCAGGAGCTGATCAAAGCCACCAACGAGCTGCACCTGATGTACCTGCACGCCACGGACAAGGTGCTGAAAGACGACAGCCTGCTGGCGCTTTTCGACATCCCAAAAATCCTCTGGCCGCGCCTGCGCCTCTCCTGGCAGTGGCGTCGTCACCATATGATCACCGGTCGTATGGATTTCTGCATGGATGAGCGCGGCATCAAGGTCTACGAGTACAATGCCGACTCCGCCTCCTGCCATACCGAGGGCGGGCTGATTCTCGAAGAGTGGGTGAAAAATGGCTATCGCGGCAACGGGCATAACCCGGCAGAAGGCCTGCTGGAAGAGCTGACCGGCGCCTGGAAGCACAGCCACGCCCGGCCGTTCGTCCACATCATGCAGGACAACGATGTCGAAGAGGACTATCACGCGCTCTTTATCCAGCGTTCTCTGCTGCAGGCCGGGTTCGAGACCAAAATCCTCCACGGGCTGGGGGCGCTCAGCTGGGATGCCGCCGGACAGCTAATTGACGACGAAGGCCGCCACGTCAACTGCGTGTGGAAAACCTGGGCGTGGGAGACGGCGATTGAGCAGATCCGCGAGGTCAGCGAAACCGAATACGCTGCGGTGCCGATCCGCACCGGACATCCTGAAGGCGAAGTGCGCCTGATTGACGTCCTGCTGCGCCCGGAGGTGCTGGTCTTTGAACCCCTGTGGACCGTTATTCCCGGCAACAAGGCGATTCTCCCGGTGCTGTGGCAACTGTTCCCGAACCACCGCTACCTGCTCGACACCGATTTTGAGGTCAACGATCTGCTGAAGCAGACCGGATACGCCGTTAAGCCGATTGCCGGACGCTGCGGCAGCAATATCGATCTGATCAGCGCCCAGGACGAGCTGCTGGATAAATCCAGCGGCAAGTTTGTTGACCGCAAAAACATCTACCAGCAGCTGTGGTGCCTGCCGAAGGTCGACGGCAAGTACATACAGGTCTGTACTTTTACCGTGGGCGGGAACTACGGTGGGACCTGCCTGCGCGGCGATGACTCGCTGGTGGTGAAGAAAGAGAGCGATATTGAGCCGCTAATCGTGGTTAAAGATAAGTAGCTCTTACCTGCAATAAAAACGCCCCCGCAGGACATCCTGCGGGGGCTTTTCGTTACTGTTCTTCCTCTTCCTGCCCGTTGATCTTCAGATCGATGATGCGGCCAATTTGGTCATGATAGACCGTCAGCAGGTTGTACTGGCTCATCTCAGAGATGATCTGCGGTGAAACATTAAAGCTGCGGGCCAGCTCTTCCTGGTGAATATAGCCCGGCTGACGCCGCCTCGCGTGGGCCCGACGGCGATTGTACTGATACCACAAAATCAGCAGCCAGCCGTTGAGCGCGGCGAACAGCAGGTAGAGCAACACCGTATTAAAGGACGCAATAATCACGCTCCAGCGGTGGTCGCTCTCCTCGGTGAGCTGCATCCAGAGCCGGGCATACAGGAAAAACAGAAAGCCTCCCCACGCCACCAGCGTTAACGCGGCATCGAAAAGACGTGGCAACAGCCGATGTTCGGTCAGAATTAAGGTATTTTCGTTCATTAAATGCGTCCTTTTCCCCGGTCCGGACTGATCCAGCGCGCGCGGGCGCGCTGGCGTTTAAGCATGACTTTTGGAAATGCGACGAGGGTGGTGAACAGGCCGATCATCCAGTACACCATCGGGAACCAGATCACCCAGAAAAGCGAGCTGGCCACCTGCCGTTCATAGCGCCGCTCGATGAACAGGCTGACCAGGAACTGCAGCAGGCACATCACGCCCAGCAGCAGCCCGGTAAACGCCGGTGGAAAGAGGCTCTCCACGGTCAGCCTGGCGGGAATCGGCGTGATATGGCTGAGGATAAATAACAGCACCGTCATGGCGTAGGCGAAGGCCCACAGCGTTGACAGGGCATACTCAAGAAACAGGGGCCACATGCGGTGATGCTCCCAGCGCACAATCCTGCGAAGGTTGACAAGAAACACCTCCGCACCGCCCTGGGCCCAGCGCAGACGCTGTTTCCACAGGCCCTTCAGCGTCTCCGGCATCAGGATCCAGCACAGCGCCCGCGGCTCGAAAAAGATATCCCAGTGGCGCAGCTGGAGCTTCCAGCTGATGTCGATGTCTTCGGTGATCATGTCCGGGCTCCAGTACCCGACGTCCGCCAGCGCCTGTCGGCGAAAGGCGGCGATGACGCCCGAGACGGTAAAGACCCGGCCATAGATCCGCTGCGTCCGCTTGATGAGCCCGATAATCGATGAGAACTCGCCCACCTGAATGCGGCCAATCAGCGTGGAGCGCGTGCGGATACGCGGATTCCCGGTGACCGCACCGACGTGGGGATACTGAATCAGCGGGGCCACCAGATACGCTGCCGTATCGCGGTCGAGCAGGGCGTCGCCGTCAATGCAGACCAGCAGATCGCCCCGGGCCGCCGCTGCCCCGGCTTTGAGCGCCAGCGCTTTCCCCTGGTTTTCCGCAAGATTAATCACCCGCAGGCGCGGCTGCTCCTGCGCCAGCGCCTGCAGCACCTGCGCGGTGTTGTCAGACGAGCCGTCGTTGATGGCGATAACCTCGATATTTTCATACCGCTGATCCAGCGCGGCGCTAATCGTCTCCCGGGCATTCCTTCCCTCGTTGAAGCAGGGGATAAGAATGGAGATGAGCGGCTCACCGGCGAGCGTCGGGGCGGGCGTCTCTTTATCCCACGACCAGTGGCGTTCAAGCTGAAACCAGAAATAGAGCCCGCCGGTTATCCAGAGCACGGACATGAACAGCGGCCAGAAGAACACAAAATCCAGAATCAGCTCGCCGGTAAAGAGGGCGGCCACGCCTAACGGCAACCCGAATACCAGACATAAAATGGAAAAGGCGATAATGCGATCAGTCATTGTCAGGGTACCAGTACGAAGAAAATACAGGCCTGATGCGTGAGATATCAGGTTGGTTGTTGATGAAATCGTCGGGGTAGTAGCCGTAGTTTTTGACGCCGTTCAGCTGGAGCACGCGCATCCACTGTGCCAGCTGGCTGTCGGAAACGGCGCGCTGCGGTTTCCGCTCCCAGTCCCGGGCCTGCAGCTCGAAAATGGTTTTATCGAGCGCGCCGGGGCGCGCGGCGACCGCGTTAACCAGACGCGTCAGCCAGGCATCACTTTCGTCTGCCGGGACGGACTCCATCAGCGGCATAGCCATCGGCACCGTCCAGTCGTACTCCGCCAGAAAGTCATCAAGATTCTGGGCGAACCACGCTTCGCTTTCGGGCTGCAGTATGGGCAAGGCGAACATGTTGCGCGCGGTTTTTATCTGCGGGCCGCGGATATGCTTCACCGCGAGGCTCAGGGCGTGGGTAAACCCGATAAGCGTCTGGCTTTTCTGACGTGTTGTGCTCTGAGGGCCATCGTCCACGTCCGTCAGCACCGCATCGTCATGGAATAAGATCCCGTTGAAGCTGGCATAGCGGGCCAGATCTTCATAGAGATCCGTCACCTGCTGGCGCACCTGCGGGTCCCACGGGGAGAGCCGGATATAGGGATCGGTGGCTTCGCGCAGCTGGCCTGACGAGCGGTCCCGACGCTGCACGCGCGGCAGGGCAGGATCGAGATCGAACGAGAGCACCGGCATCCACGCGAAGACTTTCACGCCCGCCCGGGTTTGCAGCTGCCAGGAGACAAAATTAAAGAGATCGGCCCGGACCGGCAGCTGGCGGTTGGGGAAATAGAGCGCCCTGATCCTGCCGTCGCCCTGCGGGTCGGCAAACGCCTGCAGGAAAACATGGCTAATTTTCATGTCGTAGACCCGCTGGATCAGCCTGTTGATATTTTGCGTCTGCTGGGCTGGATTGGGATCGTAAACGTAGTCGAGATCGACGTGCATGACGCGCACGGGCTCGCGCTCCTGAACCTGGCTGACCGTACTGGCAAACGCCTTGAGCGAGGGATTGCCAGCAATCAGCAGACGGGGGATGTTTCCCAGCTCCTGCACGTTCCCCAGCCCGTCCTCAAGGGTAAAGGCCAGCTGATAACCCTGCTGTCTGGCGATGGCGAGCGACGTGCCGTTGGCGGCGCCATAGGGCCAGACCCAGGCGCGCGGCGCCTTGCCCGTCACCTGCGTGATTTTTTCAGTCACTTTGCGAACGTCATCGCCGATCCGCTGGTTGAACTGCCGATCGGTTTCATAGCGGCCCGTCGCTTTATCGTAAAAGCGGTTGGCGATGGCGGGTTCGCGGCTGCCCTGCGGGTTGGCAACAATGCCGTAATGCGAGGCCCAGGTGTGCGAACCGATCTCAATCAGTGGAGACCGGCTGAGCTCGCGCACCATATCCCACGTCGCGAAACGATCGCGGGCCGTCATCAGACCGCCGAAGTTAACTTTTTGATTTTCCGGCGTATCCACCCAGCTGCCCACCGGCGCCCAGAGCGCAGGGACGTTCCACGCCTGAAGCAGTGGCCAGACGCGGGTGTAAAAGCTGCTGTAGCCGTCGTCAAAGCTGAGCAGAACGGCTTTGGGCGGCAGCGTTTTTTTTCCGTCATGGGCATCCAGAATGTCCTGCACGCTGATGACGTGATAACCGTTGTGCAGCAGCCAGCCGATCTGCTCGTTTAGCGCGCTGGTGCGCACGGAGAGGTAGCGCTGATCGGCGGCATCGTCTTCGACGTCGTGGTAGGCCAGCACCAGAAACTGGTTCTGCGGCCAGGGTTTGCTCGCCTCCAGCTGTGGCCGCGCGCTGGGCGCAATAAACGAGAGTGCCTGCGCGCAGACGCTCGCGCTGAGGCAGAGCCAGCCGATGAGTATCAGGCTCGCGGAAAAACGTGTGTTCATCTTCATCATCCTTAAAAGCGTAAAGTCGCATCAAACGTGACGGAGAGGTTGCTCTCGCGTTTGCCGTCGTAAGGGCGCTTGTCCCAGTTCAGCATCACGCCGGCGTCCATGACGTTGTTCCACTGAACGCGTTGTCCGTAACCCAGCAGGGTGATGGCACCAGCGGACTGATTTTTCTGCCAGTAGCGGCCGCCTCCCGCCGCGAACTGCTGGCTCCAGAGGGTGTCGTAATGGCGATACATCTCATGGTCGACGGACAGGGCGGCCGTCACGGAGAGATCCCGCGCCGGGTTGTAATAGAGGGTGTCCCGCAGGCTGTTTTTGCTGGCGGCGATCCCCGGCTCGAGATCCAGCGTCAGGGACGGGGTCTGCCAGAGACGCTCCTTACCCGTGAGGGTGTATTCCTGTCGGCGGTTATGGTCCGAGAAGCGGCTGACGGCGGCGCTGAACTGGTACTCACGGCGCTCGTTTTGATACCAGCGCACCCCGCCTTCCCCCCGGTTGGCGCTGATCCCGTTGCGTAACGCCCGCAGGGGCGTGGTGCGCGACAGGCGCTCAAGGCTGCCGCTGACCTGCCAGCTATCGGTGAGGCTGTAAGTCGTTGAGAGGCGAGCCCCCGGTTTGTTTGCCCCGTGATAGCGGTTGCTGGAGAGCTCGGCTTCGAGCTGGAGATCGCGTGGCCGCCATTCGATGCCGCCCAACAGGTGACGGCTGGAGCCTTTGCCTTCATCGAAATTGCCCTCTGCATAGCGGGTGCCGGCAAACAGCCGCCAGTTATCCGCTATGGGCGGGCCATAGAGCGTGGCGTCCCAGTTGAGGTCGTGCGTCCCGCTGACGGGGTTATCGGAGTGCAAACCCTTGCTCGCGTTGAGGCGCAGCTCGGACATATGGTGGACGGTGCGGAGCCTGTCCAGACGCCTGGCGCTGCGATCGCGCGGCGCGCGGGCAACGACGTCGTCGGCCAGTAAATCCATCTGCCGCCACTCCTGCAGATCCATGGCGACGTAAGCCTGCTGCTGCTCAAGCTCCAGATTCGAGGGCTCCAGCGCCTCCGCCATTTTCAGCGTTTGCTCGGCCGCGCGCGGCAGGCCTCGCGCCTGAAGCAGGGTGGCGTAGTCAATCTGCAATCCCTGATTGCCCGGCGCGGTTGCTGCCAGACGTCGCGCCAGCTTTTCGGCTTCCGGCAGGGCATTCGTCGCCAGCAAATAGTTAAAACGGAGCGACTGACCGGTAAGCCACCGATCGTTCGGCTGAGGGGTAGGGGAGCCGAAATCGTAACGGGTCCAGGGAACGTTGCGGGTGTGGCGCTCTACATACCGGCGGGCGGACGGATACTCTCCCGTATCCAGCCAGGCGTAGAAAAGCGCGTGCTCCTCGTCCTGCGGATCGGATGCGTACTGCGGATAGCGTTGCAGAAGCGCGAAGGCGGCGGCAGCGTTTTTCTCCTGCAGATATGCGGAGATCACCCAGCCGATTGCCCAGCCCGGCACCGGATGCCGGGCTGCCGTCAGATCCTGATATTCGCTGATGACCCGCGGGTAATCGGCATGGGCATACAGCGCGCCGAGCCGGTCGATACGCGCAAGCACGACGTCTTCCGCGGCCTGCGGCTCGCTCTGCCAGCGAGACAGCAGCGCGTCGTAACGATTCAGCGCGGATTGCGCAAGCTGCAGGCGCTCCTTTTCTGTTCTGCCCGGCACGTCTGCAAGGCGAACGCTTTCGGCGGCGGCATTCAGCTCAAGACGACGACGCTCCGCGGGGGCTAGCGCCACCTTTTGTGAAAGCAGGAGCGCGGGGGTATTGACCCGGTTATCCGTTAGCGCGTCGACCCGCTCGCGGAGAAGCGCGTGATTTTCTGGCGCGACATACAGCGCGCGCGTGTCGGCTAAAAGCCGATCCCAGCTTTTTCCCTGGCGTAGCCAGACGTATGCCAGCGTCTGAAGATGCGCCTGCGAGGGGGCCTCCGCCACCAGCCGTCGGGCCTCCTGAAGGGCAAGCGTATCTTTACGGGCATCGGCCAGGGTTTTGATATAGCCGATACGATAATCGTCGTTATCCGGCGCAAGGCTGCGCGCTTCTTTCCAGAGCGCCAGAGCGGGCTCCCACGCTTTCTGATTTCGTCTGGCCTGCGCGACAGCCGCAACGCCGCGGGCGGGCAGCGGCATATAAATGCTGTAGCGCTGCCAGACCTGAATAACCTCGTCATCATGGCCTGCCCAGGCCGCCACCTGTAACCAGTCCGCAACGTGCTCAGGCGTCAGGGCATGCTGCTGCTGATAGCGCTGAAGATAATCGAGAAACGACGTGTAATTACCGTTACGCGCCTGTTGAATCTGTTGCTCATAAACGGATTCCGTCGCCTGAACCAGAACAGGAAAGAGTAATAACAGAAACAATAATGTTGGGGTGCGATAAAAGAATAATGTACTGAAGCGAAGCGATCTTTCCATATCTATTTGCCATTTGTTTATCATGAATCCATTGCATAACACGGCTGCCTTTTAACTCTGCGTTAAAGGCCATAAATGAGAACATTAAATCTGAATGCAGTAACGTTAAGGGGTACTTACTTAAAGGTAATTATGGCGCCTCATCTTAGTGGACTGGATGGGAGGTAATGTACACCCGATATGTTGCCCGATAAATATGCTGAAAAGCGGCTGTTTCGTTTTGAGATAATTCTGTAATGAGCGGATTTTTGTGTTTATTTTGAATTGAGTGGTTAATTGTAATCCATTGAAATATAATGATTTTATTTTTATTGTGACAGTTTTGTATATATTTTTAATGACGCTTGCTAGCCTCAATTAAAGTACTTTCTGGTGCATGTTTGGGAAGTTTCATGACAAAAATTCTTAATGTTTAGAGAAGTGACTTTTCTGCGATTGTTTTTTATTTATAATTAAAGACAGACATTGAATGATAGTCTACAGGAAGTCTTACTCATCAATGTGTGTATTGAGGGATGTCCAAAGCCAGAATACATCTATCGTTAATATAACAGCGCTATAAAACGAAGGCGGTCTTCTTTTCTCAGGATCGTTCTTGCTTTAATCTAAAAGGGATGGTTAGTGGCAACTTCAATAGTGTTAGTGACTCAGGATCGCTACCTTGTCAGGGGGATGCGGATATTTTTTCCGGATATTATCCTGCTCGATTCGATTGACAGAAACATATTTGATAACGGTGCAGATGAATATTCTGTATTGATTGATAGTCGTGCGCCGCTCCGTCTATATGATTACCTGATACGCCATCCGGCCAGAACGAAAAAAACGATTTGCTGCGTTATGCTTGATATGCGCCATCGCGAGGAGAATCTGCTCAGTATGAAGTTGTTTATGAACACGTCGCTGACGGCGCCGGATATGGCCTCGCTGTTTAACCTGGTGCTCAATATGAAGGGCCGTCGCCTGACCACGAAGTGGCTGCTGAATTTACGGCTGAGCACGCATGAAACGATCATGTTGCGGTTGCTGAGAGCAGGGATGTCAATGGAGGAGATTGCAGGCGAGCTGAATACGTCGGTGAAAAGTCTCTATCGCAAACGAATGGCGCTCTCGGAACGACTGGGGGCGGAGAACTTCAACGAGGCGTGTTTGTTTATCTTCAAAAACAAACTGCTGGGCGCAGGTGGGAACGATCCCTAGGTTGGGGAGAGAACAAAAGCATAATTGCGGGCGGTATTCAGAGGTTTGAGAACGCTGGATGAGGACAACTTCCTGGCCTTGGGTTTGGATTTACTCTGGCTCAAAACGACACAAGGACGTTGTCATGGACACGATTGAAGAGTCTGGTCACCGCCACTGTAAGATATCTTCAACTATTTGATATAAATATAAATTTGACAAATATCGACAGGTAGCGATTTATCCGTCAAATTCAGTTAAACTTCGTCACATGTTTCAGTGAGTTATGGGATGGTTAGTAGAATGACCAGCGAAGAAGCACTTTTAAAATCAGGTTTTAGTAAACGAGATCTTCAAAAGCTAAAAAACAATATCGAGAATTACGGTGGTTCGTTTGATAGCGTAACTCATGATCTGGCCAATCGTTTTAAGGCAATGAAGTGGATAACTATTATTGCCTTTATCATACTGGCTTTAACTCTTTTACTTGCATCCAGGGATACAAGTCTGACACTTGCGCTCACGTTATTGATTGTACTACCTTTTATCTGGTATATAACGCCAGCAAAACTTGGCTACAAATCCTGGCGTTACCGTAAAATGCTGACTAATTCTGAGACGGGTCGCTGACGGACAACAGATCAAAAATAATCTTAGCTTTCACGCCGTAACCTGCTATTTTCATTGTAAGCTGCGGGCGGCTCAATGTGCTCACCTTTCGGTAATAGTCTGTGGGTAGATAACGAAACAGTCGCCAGGTACCAGGTCGCCGTAACAAGCCAAAAATGGTATACGCATTAGCGGCCAGTGAGATTGATTTGTAGACACCTAAACCATTCTCACGACTAAAGCCCATAAACTCAGCTGTAGACATCGCCGCATTCGCGACCAGCCCTTCACTGGTAGTGTTGTTCGTTGCGTAGCGAGCCACTTCTTTACTGATGCTGTTTGCCCCGTCAGTAACCAGAATCGCACCAGCAAGAACTCCGAGAGGGGTCATTGTGCCAATCAGTGTAAATCCTGCGGCTATTTCAGCACCGGCCAGGACAACACTAACTGCCGAGATAACATACCCAACAATTTTGTTATTCTCTCGGATGAACTCGACTTTCGCGTAAAGCTTCGCTGCCTTCGTTCGTAATAAACGAGCTTGTTCCAGGAGGTTATAGTTTTCTTCTCGAAGTATTTTAACGCAGTCCATGCATTCTTTATCTGATTTAGCCTGACGAGCTAGCGTAAACTGTTGTTCTATGAGGTCCCGAATTTCCTGAATGAACTTCATTCGAGTCAGACCATCGCTGAGATGAAAAGCCGACAGAGTGTTGGCTGTATTTACCAGTTTCCTGGCTTCCATATTCACCATCGTTTCCGCCCAGGCTTTATTTCTTCCACCTGATTGCATCATGTTAAGCAATGCTGCATCCATTGTAATTCCTCTCAATTGCTTTACCGGCGTCTGTTTAGACTGATAAACGGCTCCCTCTGACTGCCATGCGTGCCAACGCATGCACAATATAGTAGCAATGTGGTTACGGGGTCTGAAGCAGAAGTCGCTTTTTGCAGCTACACACCTCGGCCTGCTAGACGGCTTTCACCGGGCATCACCGAAAGTATCAGGCCAGATTTTTGCTCAATGGCATCAATGAGAAGCCCGTTCTCGCTTGAGTGGCCGCTGTAGTAGGGAAAGGGCAACACCAGCGGAAAGCCAGCCGTTTTTGTCGGGAATTTCACCATCAATCAGGCCGGATGTGCAGCACGACTGGACGTTTTCGGAGGCCCTGGGCAATCCGGCATGTGTCCACTGTATAGTAGGTGCCGTTTCGGTCTTTGGTAGGCTTTATCATAATGCCCATTTTGTACCACCGGGAAGCGGGGCCGGAGGAAAGATAAGAGGGGTAACTACTGATAAACCAACAAGTTGTTGACTCAGAAAGCAAAAACCCGCCACGAGGGCGGGTTCTTTAAATAGTGGTGCCGGACTCGGAATCGATGTTGATAAACAATATATTGATATTTAAATAATATTTTTAATGTGGTTGTTTTTGTACCCTCATTTATACCCTCATTCCTGAATGATAGTAAAAAGGGGATCGTATTCAGGAACGGGATGGCAAAGCTGAGGGATAATACCTCGCGAGAATCTCATTCATTTTATCAACCAGATCTGGCCTTTTAAAGATAACGTGGCCGCTGACTTTCTGGAAATACTTTATCCTGAACAGCTCATCTTCGCAGTCGGCTGATTGTTGATGCTGGCTGATATGAACGCTCAGACAGCGGGTCATGAGCTTCATATTCTTTCCTCCTTTATACCGGGTTTTGTGTAAACCGTTTTTAATCCGGTTGCGAGTCTTGCCCGTAAAACGTCCAGCGTGGTTAAAAACGGCGACTGTTCCAGCCATGCGAATCCATGCCTGTCCGTGCGCACCAGGTCATGGCGCTCAGCCAGGAAATTCACGGCATCCACCAGCGTGATACCGGCGTCGATATGTTCGCGGATGACACGGTCATCACAGAACGGCGTATCATTCAGGGTGAGCCCGTAATGTTTATTCAGCAGATAAGTCAGTAAGGTCTGCCATACCTGTACGGGCGACAGGCACGGGGACACCGTGGCCGGTGCAGTGATGTTTTTCATACGTAATCCTCGTGGAATGAATGTCAAAAGGGCCAGCGTGTCGGGTCAGCCGTACAGCATCCGGGCAACCACAAACGTGCTGTTACTGGCTTCGAACCAGGTCCAGATATCCAGGACCGGCGTACCGGCAGGGAAATGAATAAATGCGTCACGGATAACCAGGGTGCCTTCTTCCTCAGTGACGGCGATGCTCTCCAGTTCCCGCCATAAGCCATTCAGGCGTTCAATGGGAACAGGCATGTCTGCCTCCCTTATGCTGGCTGTGGCGCCGGATAAACAGAAACGTAAACATAACCACAGCTTCCCCGCGTGTCGGCCTCGCAAATCAGGCCGTCCTTTTCCCGTCTGAGAGTGTGTGCCTTATGCGGGTCCAGTTCGCCGGAACGCAGCGCGGCTTCTATCTGTCGGATAAATACCGGAAAGTTGTGGTCCAGTGCACGTAACTGCAGGGAGGAGAACGTGCCGTAAAGCCCGGCCCTGTCTCCCAGGTAATGCAGGCGGTTTCCCTCCTGGACCAGGCGGGCACCAAAGCAGGGCGTGATGTTGTGGCGCAGTCCCCATGGCGGGGATGTGGGTGTGGTCATGAGTTATTACTCCGTAAATGGATAACGTTTATGGTCAGGGCCTTCACATCAGGCCCTGCTCTGCAAAGGACAGAATGTCGCCGCGACCGGCGATGAGGTGGTCCAGCACGCGGACATCAACCAGCCCGAGGGCCTGTATCAGTCGTTGCGTGATGGTTCTGTCGGCATGGCTCGGGTCGGTGCAGCCGGAAGGATGGTTATGGGCCAGGATGACAGCAGCGGCATTGTGACGCAGTGCCCCTTTGACGATTTCACGGGCGTGAACCTCCGTCTGGTTAATCGTGCCGAAAAAGACCGTTTCGCTTTCCAGCAGGCGGTGCTGGTTGTCGAGGTAAAACACCATAAAGACCTCGCGCTCCAGCCCGGCCATCTGCAGGCACAGCATGTCCCGGACGGCATGGCTGGAGATCAGCGACTGACCGGGCGTTCTGAGATGCCGGTCGAGTAAGCGTAAGGCGAGTTTCACGATGCGCAGGGACGCCGGGGGCATCCCCGGCGGGGCTGTCAGTAATAATTCAGACATGGCGGGGTTCTCAGTCAGTGAGGGTCAGGATACCCCGGGATTCCGGGTGGCAAAGTGCGTAATCGCGAAGGCGGTAGTAATGCTCCGCCATGTCACCCCGGGCGGTGACAAAGGACAGGTGGCTGTATGTCATCAGGCAGGCGGCAATGCCTGCCGCCTCGGCGCCCAGCGTGGCGCGGTTACCGTTTGGCTTACAGTACAGGTCATACGTCTCCTGGCTGTCCGGCGCCATAAACACACCGCCGTTGCTTAGGGTGTAAAAATGCCAGTAGTCGCCGCTGTATTCACGACACAGACGGCTGAACCAGCTCAGGATAGTCAGCTCCGGCGACAGCCACGGCGGGACGGTCCCGAAGTGCCGCTGCCAGAAATCCTGGCGTTCATTTTCAGGGACAACAGAGACGTAAAGTGCAGACAATTCGCGGCAGGCGGTATCCGCCGGAAGGGGATGTCCGGTCTGGTTCATGGTGTTTCTCCGTAATATTTTAAAAATCAGCAGGTCAGACAGATACAGGGCGGGATGACAGGGATGAGGGACAGTGAAGCGCGGTGGCTATGAACACAGTGACAGCATGTTTTCCGCCATCACCCACAGGGCACGGTTGAGCTTCACATCGCTGTCGATACCTTTCACGGCCCGGGTGTGCATGCGTTTACCCTGCGTGTTTTTCCCGTACAGTCCGCCTTTCATCAGGTTTTCCTGTATGCGCTGATACGTGGTCCACAGGTCATGGCTTTCATCCTGCCAGCGGCGTGGCGACAGGATTTGCGCTTCGCTCACCGGCTGATGCTCCTCCCCGAACCGGTACGTGATGGCGGCTTTCGCCAGGGCCTGCTGTGCGGGTGGCGGCAACAGCAGTGACTGCATCGCATCCCGCTTCTCCTCCACCCGGTCAAATATCCCCAGCACTTCATAAGCCCCTTCAATGACTTTCCCGACGACATCCCCCTTATGGGGCACGCGGACCTCGCCAAAGGACTCACCACAAATCAGCCCGTTCTGGCACACCGCGCGGAACAGTCCCGGCAGCATCTGATAGCTGCTGGAGCCGTCATGGCTGTTGAGCAGAATGATTTCCGGCACCTGTTTCCCGGTAATCTGGCCTTCACGGCGCAGGCGCAGCATGTGTTTTGTGTGTTCGCGTTTGCTCTGGTCGCGCACACGGGTCTGGCAGGCGAAGAACGGCTGAAAGCCTTCCCGCTGCAGGCTGTCGAGCAGGGTGATGGTGGGAATGCAGGTATAGCGTTCACTGCGGGATGCATGTTTTTCTTCACTGAACACACTCGGCACATAGTGCGCGAGTTCATCACGGGTTAACGGGCGGTCACGGCGAACAAGGTTCACCGCACCAAAGCGGCTGGCTAATTTCATTGAGACTCCGGATAAAATGATATAAATGAAAAGGCCATGTTCCCTTGCGGGAACATGGCCTGTCGGTGTGGTGACGCAGGAAAGGTTCGTGGTGTTTTTGCTTTCCGGGATACGGGAATTAATCCTGAGTTTTTATCTCAGCTTTCTTCATGATTAAAGGTCAGCGAGCAGGCGTGGCAGATATATTCATCGAATACCTCCTTATCCAGGCTTTCACCAGCGACAGCACCGAGGGCTGCGCCGCTTCCCATACCGACTAAAAAACCAATAACACCTCCGGCCAGAGTACCAACACCCGGAATAAGCGAGCCGGCAGCGGCACCGAGCGCAGCACTCTCAGCACCACCGGTTATACCGGCCATGCCACCGGCAATGGCACCAACACTTCCTCCCATTTTTCGGCCAAGATTTCTTTTCTGCGTGCTGGATGAACCACAGTGGGGACACATCATTTTTAGTTCCTTACGTTGAGTGAATAAAAAAGCCCTCCCGGTTTTCCGGAAAGGCGGGGGTGTTAAATAACGGTACAACAGGCAGAAACCGGAGCAAAAATACAAAGGTACTGCTCAGTAGATAGGGTCGTAAAACTGGCCGTCTGTGCGATTCTGAAATGCCATGGGCCAGCAGATATACGGAAGTGTTAATTCAACGCGGGTATGATTGACGATATCCTCGTAGGTACAGATTTTTTGTCCCTGTTGAGCCGGGGCGCCTCTCTGGCTGACCAGTTTAAATGTGGCAAAGTCACTGAAACTGGCCTGACCGGTCAGTGGCAGGCACAACAGGCCAGTGGTCAGCAGTATTCATGAAATGCGCTTCCGGTAGAAAGCGGAATGTTGCATGGTTACTTTACTCCTTATTTATTGACAGAGTCGGTGGTGAATGGAGGGGATAGGTATGTCCAATGATGACATTTATTCCAGTGAACTGAATGTATTCTATTGCGGATGTATAAATTGTTCACGGAGCATCAGAACAGGCCGGAGTACAGGCGAATAGCTCCTGTTGATGAGGAATACCAGGGGGTTCAGATGCGTAATATATATTTTAAAAATATTTAAAATGTTAATTTTTTAGGTTCTTGATGTTGCCAAAAAATAAATACCAGTATCTCACTGTGAGTGTTTATCCTGAACGGGAAAGGGAATGTATGGAGGGTGAATAGCGCCTCTGTACGGTGATTGTTTTATGACAGAGGTTGAGGGCCGTGTTCCGGAAACCACATTCCATGATAGGCGTTCATGGGCATGTAAGCTTTTTTGCGTAGGATTTTCAATCGGATATATTGTCTTTGTGAAGAATTATAAAAAGAGGAATACAGCGGTACTCCTCAGTCGTTCGTCGGGGTAATATACATCGGAGAATTAGTTAAATTCTGCCGCACGTCTTTCATATTCGCTGGCAATCAGACGATTCATAAAGTCATCACGTTTCATACCGGAAATTGCGATCATGTCATTCAGCTTTTTGTCATTTTCAAGAGACAGTAAAAACTTCTTATTGATATTGCCTTTGCCTGCTTTCTCACGATGCTTATGCGAAGATAGTGCACTTTTCATTTTTCGCAAAAACAACTCTTTTTTCTCCGGTGTATCAAGGATGCAGTCATAAAAACCGGTAAGGCATATTTTTCTGTCGTCATCACTAATGGGTGAAAAATATCGGTTGATATTGCCATGCAGTTTTACTGTATAATTCCAGAGATAATTTATTGTTTCAGAATTTTCCTTGCTAAAGGGATCCTCTGTATTCCCCTTTCTTTGCCAGTCATCCTTGTAGTCATCAAGGAGTTCTCTTTTCTTATTACCACCAAGGCCTTTTACATCAAAGTATTCGACAAGAGCTTCAAATCTCCCGCGATGGTCCGGGAATGCATGATCACGCCACCCTCGATAAGCAGAACTCTCACGCCATAACCACAGGCAAATCCTTTTGTCATGCCTGAACCAGTTGAATTCCTCAAGGGGTAATATCTCATCCTTGCATAAGGCTTCCATTTCATCAACGAAGTCGTTTATATATTTCACATCTCTTCTTCTGAAATAAGAGTCAAGCTCATTATTAATCCATTTATTTGTCTCCCACACGTTTCCGGAATTATTTTCCCAGTCAAAATTCGTGCTAACTCTTATTCGTGAGCGCTCCCGGTTCTCCATATAACGGACATAAAACCGGCATTTTCTGATGTCTTTTTCTGAAACGTAATCATAACAATTCATTTACAACCACCCATTAAAAGATAAATCACACCGTGATTTTATCATCATCTTGCGTGATTTCATCGTTGTTTTATCACGAAGTTATCGAAATTTTACCGAAAATTTAGCGTGACAGATTTGAATGGCGAAACAGTACATCACTGTAGAGGTCAGTTCCCCGTGAGGGGGTTTTTGATTTAAATATTACGATATCACCCACCATGCAGTTCTGCAGGAATATGACGCTCACCGTTCTCTCAGATACCTGATGGTGTCAGAAGAACAATAAAATCTCATTCCGGGATACCCTGACCCAACGTCCGGGGAAGTTATGAAGAAATAAGGTTATTACTGTTATTCTGCTATATACCCATTCTGTTATAACTATTTACCCGCACAAACACATCCATCTGGCTTCATGATATTAAGCAGTTTAAAACTTACGGTCTCCTCACATGTTCATGAAACGACATGATGAGGAATAACCAATGAGAACAAACTGCATCACCAATTCTAACTATTCGACTTATCCTGAACTGGAAGGTCAATTACATGACCATGTTGATAGCCTTTTCAGCAGATATTCAAAGCTTATTCTGCTGAGAATTGATTTCGCCTATCTTAAAGAATCGGCTGCATTCACTCACCAGGATATTCATGGTCTGTGTGCCGATATGGTTCAGCTGGAACACCGGTTAACCGGTATGAACGGTATTGCCGGTTATAATTGGGTGGCAGAATATGGAGCGGACCATCGCTACCATGCTCACTGTGCAATATTTATCAATGCGCAGTTACGTAATAAAGCCTGGCCGGTATTTCAGGAGATAGAGACACGATGGAAAAGCATCACTGACAATGAGGGATACGCTCACCGGTGTACTCCACAGTCCCATTATAAATTCAGAAGTGAAGAGATGACTGAATACAATGACGATATGGGTATCAATGCCATGAAATACATTCTCAGCTATCTGGCAAAGACAGCGCAGAAACCTGATGGCATCCATTGCCGGTTCAGCGCAATACCCGCGAGGAGCCGGAGCGGGAGACCAAGAAAGCGGTCTGAAAGTGATTAATTACGGCAGGCTGATATCTGATGAGCAATACCAGTGAGAATAATGACTTTCTGCGTACGGCTCTCCC
>NZ_JBRIQR010000017.1:0-123944 GCF_052983755.1 Enterobacter sp. CFEC122
AACTCAGCAAAAGTTCGATTTATTCAACAAAGCCCATTTGAAGCTAAGCCACAACCAATTGATTACGTCTTACCTAATTTGGCTATTGGTACTATCGGAGCGATTGTTTCTCCGGGAGGCGCTGGAAAGTCAATGCTGGCATTACAATTGGCTGTGCAGATTACTTGTGGTGTAGATCTTTTAAACTTTGGTGAATATCCGACTGGGTTGGTGGCATATTTACCTGTGGAGGACTCTGAAACCATCGTTCACCATCGTTTATATGCTTTGGGAAAATATCTAACAGCACGTCAGCAGCAGATTGTAGCTGATAAGCTACTGGTCGAACCTTTGGTAGGGAAGTGTCCAAATATTTTCTTGCCGGATTGGAGTAACTTGATCAATGAAGTTTCAAAAGGTAGACGTTTAATAATTTTGGATACTCTTCGCCGTTTCCACCAGGAGGATGAGAATAATAGCGCAGCAATGTCCAAAGTCATTGGAAAGCTAGAAGGTATTGCTGCTGATACTGGATGTTCGATTATATTTCTACACCATTCAAACAAAGGCGCTGCCACGATGGGGGTTGGTGATATACAGCAGGCAAGCAGGGGTAGTAGCGTCCTGGTTGATAATATACGGTGGCAATCTTATCTGGCGGGCATGACCGCCTTGGAAGCGAAGACGTATGGTATTTCTGATGATGTTCGAGGTCAATTTGTTAGATTTGGAATAAATAAAGCAAATTATGGAGAACGTGCTCCAGAACGTTGGTTACAGAGACATGAGGGGGGAGTATTAAGGATAACGCAACTCAAATCGAAGAATAAAAAACAAATAGCAAAAGAATGTATGTCTTCATTGAGTGGTGCTGAAAATGATAACTGGTAATAAAGTTACACCTACTAGTACAGCTCTGCAGGCTAGAGTCATTCTGTACCAACCAAGTCAACGTCCCTTGGCGCTGAAGGGACAGTGGATGGAGACTAGTTTTGGTCGTTGTCGTGTTACCGGAAGACTAGGACAACGTCATGCGGATATTGTCGAAACAATGCTCTATGTGGCCGAGAAACGTCGAGAAATTTCTGATGGAGGAATCGAATTATTAGTAGATCCAGCGAAAGTACGCCGAACTCTATCCGATGCACAATACAGTTATGATCGAATTAAAAAACTACTTGTTGATCTACGAGTGGCAACTGTTGAAATAGTAACACCAGATTTAGAAAAACACGGTTATTCCATTCTAGGCGGTTTAATTGACCATGTCGTACCCTCACCAATGACTAGGCGTAATCCTCTAACTGGTGGTGAACGTAATCTATGGAGAGTACGTTTGGGTGTTGCATTGGTAATGTTGTTGAAGCGAGATTTGCATTTTCATCATGATCCAGGCCCTATTGCTCGTCTCCAGCATGGTATTAGCCAAGCAGTTGCACGTCATATATTAACACATAAGCACGATCCTAAAGGCGGCTGGCATATTGATACATTAATTTTAGCTGTCAGTGGTGAAGGTACTAATAATATGACATTACGTAACTATCGGCGGAGATTAAAAGAAGATAGCAAACAATTTCTAGCGATTGGCATTGAGATACAAAATTCTAGGATAAAACGAGCTACAACGGCCCGGTAGCGTGTCGTTACGGCCCGGCGATGTGCTGTAACGGCCCGCCAGTGTGCTACAGAGGCCTGATTTTTTAACTCCTTTGCAGGTTATTCAGGATCAATCAGTATATTCAGGCTTTGAAATCACCTGCCTGAGCAGGCGCTTTCAAATCTAGAATCGGCCAAAGGCCGATGGTTGTACGCCAGAAGAAGAGATTACTTACACGTTTGGTATATTGACACTTGAGGTAGATTTTATGACATATGAGGTACGCCCCTAGCTTTAGGCATAGGAAGGCAGATTTTAGCCGCTAAAATCTGCAATGCACATGCTCTGACAAGGTAAGTAAAAAAGTACATCAGAAAATAAAAGACTTCTTACAATATATCGAAACATAAATACAGTTGGTGGACGTCCATTTATAACTACTAAAGGTCATTTTCAAAAGGGAGAAATATAGTTTCCTTGCAAAAAACACATTTGCTGCAGAAATTTACTCGAGTAATCCTATATTAATACGCTAAGAAAACACATCCTGTACACTGAAATACACATTGTCGTGCACAGATATACAACGGCAACTGCAGGGCAGGACATGTAAAGTAGGCCCACCGCTACGGTGTTCCAACTTTACCACTCCCTATTCGCCGCATCGCGACTCAAGGGCGTCCTGCTCTGCGAGGCTGCCAGGCTACCGCCTGTATGGAGAGCTATATGAAAGTTACTCAGACTAGAAAAAATAGTACGCCAATAAAAGTTTATTGTTTACCCGAAGAAAAAATTCTCATCCAAGAAAATGCAGAAGCATCTGGATTAAGTGTTGCCTGTTTTGTTCGTAGAGTTGCAATGGGTTATCAGGTTGATTCTATCGTAGATATAAAACAGGTTAATGAACTTAGCCGAGTAAATGCTGATCTTGGAAGACTTGGCGGATTACTTAAATTATGGCTCGCAAATGATCCTCGAATAGTTGATTTTTCACCCACACTGATAAGAACCTTGCTTGCGAAAATAGAATCAACTCGGCAAGAACTAAGGAACATTATGGATAAAATCTTGGATAAATAATGTGTGGTTTCCTATATACCTGCGTCTGTTAACAGACAGAGTGTTAAATATTACTAATCTGTTGAAAAAGAGGTGAACAAATGAATTTAAAGTTCCGAGTGGTTTCATCACAAAGAAGGATTTTAGCCGCTAAAAAAGCTTTAATAGTTCCTTTCGTGGCGTCCGTCATGGCATTACCGGTGAAGGCCGGAATTCCCGTTATTGATGGCACTAATGTGGTTCAGACCACAATCAGCGCAGTTAACAACGTTCAGGCTGTGACTAAACAAATCCAGCAGTACCAGACGCAGCTGCAGCAGTATGAAAACATGCTGCAGAACACCGTAGCTCCTGCGGCCTATATCTGGGACCAGGCAAATTCAACAATTAATAAATTGTTGCAGGTGCAGGATACCCTTAATTACTACAAGAATCAGGCCGGGAGTCTCGATGCGTACCTGAAACGCTATCAGGATGTTAACTACTACAGGACATCGCCTTGCTTTAACAGCAATGTTGAATGTACCGCATCTGAAATTAGTGCACTGCGTGAAGCAGAACAGAATAGCTCAGGGGCGCGTAAAAAGGCCAATGACGCAGTATTTAAGGTAATTGACGAGCAGCAGAACACCCTGCAGAGCGATGCTGATAATCTTGCCGAATTACAAACTCAGGCAACCGGCGCGCAAGGGCAAATGGAAGCTATTCAGGCGGCAAACCAGCTTGCCAGTGCACAGACAAATCAGTTACTGCAAATCCGCTCACTTCTGGTAGCCCAACAAAACGCTGCAGCAACACTGGCACAGGCTCAGGCAGATAAAGAATCACAACAGATAGCCGCTGATGAAAAAGCGTTAGCTGGAGAGAATACACCAAGCCCGAAGCGAATTTGGTGAGGAAACGCAGAATGAAAGATAATCTTTTGATTGTATTTATTCTGATCAGTTTATTGGCCATATGTTCTTGCGATAAAAATGATAAAGATTGTTTATCGATGCCAGATAATAAATTTGATGAACATAAATACGATAAATGTGCTCTACGGAGTAATAATAAACCAAGCCCTAAACGAGAATGGTAATCATGAAAATAGTAAGTAAGCTCACCTTTTTAGGTATCATACTTTTCTTTTCTATAAATGCCTATGCTGGTCAATTAGATAGTAGCGGGCTACTTGATACTTTATTAGATAAGTTTCAACAAGTAGCCAGTACATGGACAGCAGTAATTGCTGACTATGCAAATTGGCTCTTCTGGGGGCTGGTATTAATAAGTATGGTTTGGACATTTGGTATGATGGCGATGCAAGGGGAAGGGTTGATAGGGGTACTTGCTGAAATAGTTCGCTTTTTTGCCGTCATTGGTTTTTTTTATTATCTTTTAATCAACGGTCCATCCATATCGCAATCCATAATTAATTCAATGAGACAACTTGCAGCAAACGCTTTAGGAATAAGTACTGGTATTTCTCCCTCAAGCATAGTTGATATGGCGTTTGCGATATTAACCAAGGTCAGTTCAGCCGCATCAATTTGGTCGCCAATGATATCCACCATTATGATAACAGTCGCGATAATCATTTTGGTAGTGATGTCCCTTATAGCGATAAATATGCTAATCATGTTGGTTTCTGCATGGGTGTTATGTTATGCAGGAGTTATATTGCTTGGGTTTGGTGGTTCGAAATGGACCTCTGATATAGCAATTAATTACTTACGAACTGTTTTATCGATTGGCATTCAATTATTCACGATGACATTAATTATTGGGATTGGACAATCATTTATAGATCAATATTTTTCTCTTATTAAAGATGATGTTCCTGATCTTAATAGTCTTATAGTTTTGCTTCTGGCGTCAATTATCCTGTTAGTATTAACTAATAAGCTACCAATGTTGTTATCAGGTGTTGTAGGAGGGGCTTCTTTACAAGGGATTGGTGGATTTGGGGCGGGTATGATTACCGGCGCAGCCGCTACTGCAATCAGCGGTGCTGGAGCAATGGCAATGGGGGCATCAGCTCAAGTCAGCGGCGGAGCTTCAGCATTAAAGGCAGCATTCGAGTCTGCGCAAGCTGCCATGGCCGAAGAATCTGGTTCAGGCAGCGGAGGCGGTTCCGGTGGAGGATTTGGCGGTGGGGAAGATACCGGTTCTGTAGATACTTCTGGAGGCCAAACCTCAGGCGGTTACAGTGGTTCGTCTGCAGGTAGCAGTTCAGGTAGCGCCAGCGGAGGAAGTCAGGGGTTTGCTTCATTCTCGCGTGCTGGCCGCATGGCAAGCCATATGGGAAGCAGCATGGCTAACGGAGCTGCTGAGTACCAGAGAATGAAGCGAAGTAGCAGTTCTTCTCGTGCCCAACAAACTATTGGAGGGGAGTTGGCGACTCAGATACGTAAGCAGACAGCTACTCATCGGGATAACCGCGAACATGATGATTTTGCCGATGATAGCTTATCGGCTAATAATAAATCTTGAATCACGTGCGTCAGTTTACGAGGTAGCGTGAGCTGACGCTTTCACTGTGCGAACTTTACTCCTGCAATTCAAAGGAAAAACATGTCCAGGACTCCCTATACACGGTTACGCATTGAGGGCTTCCGCAAAGCAGAGGCTTCCCTGAGACTTGAAGGAATGGACCCCAGTGGTACGCCACTGTACGAGTCCGTTAAAGCACGTATCATTTCAGGTGATCTGACGTATGAGCAGGGGCGTTCTGAGATTTTTGCATACTACACAAAAGTAGATACCGCCGGGCCTGTGACAGTGGGAGAGATGCTGGCAGAGGAATTTTTAAAACCGCTGAACATGTCTCATGAGGAACTGGCGGAATCTATGGGTATTTGCAGGCAGGAGATTGAAGATATTATCTGCGGTTTACGTCGTCTTACGGATGACGAGACTCGCGTTCTTGCTGACATCTTTGGGACTGATAGGGACTTTTGGAGCAATCTACAAGTGCTGCAAGATCGCAGAGTAAAACGACGTAAGTAATTGATGCATAATTATCTTATAATTTTTCATATTAGTAGCCCCTCAACTCTCATGGAGTTCGATCATTTTTGCAAATTCTTTCCTCAGAGCAAGTTTTCGTTAGATTCTGGCAGTGCTTCAAAATCTATTCAAAAAACTGCGAGCTGCTTGACACTTTCGCCCCCCTCCCCGTGGATTAATACACCACTCTGTTAGATTGACAATAATTTAGCGTCAGGATAGCTTGGAGAAAATGGGAAGCTGCTAATTGTCCTCGTCCTCTAGGGAAAATCGGCAGGGAATTAGAAGGGGAAGTTGAGTGTACTGGAGAATTAATAATCATTCATTGTGCAATGAAGAATTCGCAAGATGATTCGCTCCCGACGGGTGACATTGCAGCCACTTAATGCTTGGCTTGTAGCCCAGCCCTTGACCAGCGTTAACAGCAAATATGAACTACGCGTGTGGCGAGAGGTTAATGCTAATTTTGGAGCGCTGCGCGACGAACTGGTTGCTTATGCTCAAGAAGCTCTTGACGATGCCCGGAGACGCATACGTAAGGGCTTCGAAGATCCCCTATCCCCTTTTTCAGATCGGTTTGACGACCCGGCAGTCCATTATCCAGCGATGCTCAATCGCATCACCTTGCAAGGCTATCTCGGCGAAACTTTGGCTGGTCTTGCGGTTGAACATTTTGGTGCCTTGGGAGAGAAAGACTGGCATGTACCTGCCTTTCTCTTTCGTTTCCACGACCAAGAATTCCAGCATCTCGATCTTATTAACGAGCGCTTTATTATGGGCGAATCACACGATCCTGATGCCGAGGCTGAAAAACGTCCGGGGCGTACTGGAGACGATGCCTTGGCTTTTCAACTCGACGGTGAAGGCAAGATCACCCACGTTCTCGCGCTTGAGGCAAAGTGTTTGGCTGTCAGCAATTCCGCAATTATTGCCGATGCTCACGGCAAGCTTGCTGCTGGAACCCTGCGTCCCAGCGGTATTCGCGAATTGATTAATTTGCTGTCGGATTATGAAAATACTGAGGCCCAGGCATGGGTAGCGCGCTTACTTGAACTTTATCGGGACGGCTTCAAAAGTGTTAAACGTAGTGATGGACTTGCCTATACTGTTGGAAATTCCCCGGTTAAACCAAAGACGAGGCTAAGCTGGCTGCAGGCTAATGCGCCACATGCGTCTTATACTGTCGACCGCCAACTTGATGCCATGGAGTTCCAGATCACGGAACTTAAAGTGCTTGTCGACACACTCTATCGGGGGGCTTGATGCCAAGCGACGCCGTACTCAAAATAGCAGAACAGATCAGGGCTAATTTGGCCAGCTCAACACTATCGCCGCAGCAAGCAAAACTTTACAGCCAGCGTGTCCGTCGCGACATGGGGGCTGATGGCCTAAAATCGTTCACTGCATCAGAACTCGCCTTACGGATCGATGAAGCATGCTTATTACTCGATACGGCCTGGCTTGAACGAACTGTCGATGATGGTCGAGCTTGGACGGCTGCGGTTAAGCGCGCCGCTGAAATTCTCGAATGGGTTTCTCACGCAACTTTAAAGCCTGCAGGTGCTCCGTTCCACCTTCTTTCTGCGGCCGCTTATCAGGTGGCGGGCTATCCAGCGATGGCTTTAGGTCATCTTCGTATGATGCCAGAGGTCGAGAAATCTTCCAAAATTCTGTGCGAATTTTTGCGCGGTGATTTCGATGCAGCATTAACTGCCGTTCAGTCGTTCTGGAAAGAACAGCAAAAACTTGGAGAAGACTCGACTCTGCGAGACGTTGGAGCTGATGACGGGAAGCAAGACGATGACGATCGGCTTATAGATTTTGAGGACTTGACCGTCCGCCACGTCATTATGTGCATAGGTACTATTTGTTCTTATCTCCGCACTGGCGAGACAGCACTGGTCGACCGTGCATTAGTCAAGCTCGATGGATTGGCACAGAATTATTTGCATAGCCGAGATCCCTATTCTTACCTGCTAGCGAGGCTCTGTGCAGGAGCCGCTCACCGCTTCATAGATTCAAGCCTATGGCCTCACGTCGAAAGACTTGCTGATGAGGTAAACACGCGCACTCGCGTCGCGTTGACTCAATTTGCACGGGCAGCGTTCGTCAATAGGCGCGCTTTAGTATGGCCAGCGCAACGGGCCGGTATCGATCGGCTAGCTGCTAACAACAGCTTCGTACTTTGCACGCCTACTGGGTCGGGAAAGACAACTATCGCCACTCTTGCCGCAGTTCAAGGCCTTTTCTTGACGCCGTCTAATCTGCTTGTTGCAGAAAATATTGTGCTTTACCTTGTACCTTCGCGTGCGCTAGCTGCCGAAGTCGAAACTCGGTTTACCGAAGACCTGCGAGATATAGCAGCGGAGCCTGTGGTTGTCACCGGGCTTTATGGCGGGGCTGATTGGGGACCTACTGACGCTTGGGTACAAGTCAATCAGCCAACTGTTGTCATCTGCACCTTTGAAAAGGCAGATGCCTTGTTGCGCTACCTTGGCACGTTATTCCTAGATCGCGTGCGTCTTGTAGTGATTGATGAAGCGCATATGGTTGAGCAAGATCCTAATCGCCCGGACTCTATCACAGATAACACATCTCGCGCTCTTAGGCTTGAGCAGCTTAGTACCCGTCTGCTGCGCGCTCAGGACAACAAGGGTTTCCGCATCATCGCGCTCTCGGCGGTTGCAGCTAAGGCCGCACCGGCAATTGCATCTTGGCTGTCGAGTGACGTAGGCGGCGGTCCTGTCAGTTCAACTTATCGCAGTACTCGGCAGATGCTAGGTCGCCTTGAGGTCGCGCGGAGCGGCCGGTTTAACATCCGTTATGACCTGATGGATGGCCGTACTCTTGAGTTCGAGGATGAACGTACCAATGATGGCCCCTATGTTCCCAGTCCTTTTCCAGCGGTTCCTGGTGGAGTTGATAGCGATCTAGGGGTCGAGAAGTCCCTAAGAGGGCCGACGCTCTGGGCTGCCCTCCATCTTGCTGCCGAGCGACCAGATGGCACTCGACCGACTGTAATGATCTCTTTGACGCAGAACGTTAGTTCCTTTGCTGAGAACTGCGCCGATCTGCTCGAAGGTTGGATCAAGGCAGAAGAATCTCTACCCAATTACTGGTCCGCGGCCGACGACGACCCGCACTGGCAACGCTGCCTGGCCGCAGCGGAGGACTATTTTACGACAAAGTCCTTTGAGTATCGCCTGCTGGTCCGTGGGGTCGCAGTACACCACGGTCGGATGCCGGGACTTTTGGCTCGGCGACTAAAGGTAGCGATCGATCGTGGTAATGTCCGTGTGGTAATAGCGACCTCCACCCTTTCTGAAGGGGTGAATATTCCCATAAATACTCTGCTTATCCCGAGTGTGCATCGTTCTGGTAACGTCTTCACGACCAATGAATTCTCGAATCTCATTGGTCGTGCCGGCCGCCCGGGCGTCGCAACCGAAGGCAATGCTCTCATCGTATTGCCAGAGCGTGAATATCGCAAACGTAGCCGCGAATATGTCTGGAACCGCACTTGGGAGGGTTATGAAAATCTCATCAATGAGCTGAAGGAAGCGACCGAAATTGCCTCTTCCGGGAAACTGTCTGTTGAAGAGGGCACCGCAAATAGCGCGCTTGCCATGTTGCTGGAGCATCTGCGCAATGCGTGGAGAACTTTGAGCGGCAGCGACGATGACGATGAATTTGCCGCATGGCTTGAGAGAACTGCGGTTGGCAATGAAGAAGGCGATAAAGATGACAGTAAGAAACTGTTGGATACGCTCGACGGATTGCTAATAACGGTGCTTCAAGAAATCGAACATACTTACAACGCGGATCTAAGCACCGCCGAACTCGAAACCGAATTGTTAGCACTGTGGCGGCGGACCTATGCCTGCGTCGCAGCGCACGAGGAAGAGCGTTTGGCACGGACTTGGCTTCAGCGAGGGTTAGCTATATCTACCCTATATCCTGACGCGAATCGCCGCCGCCAGCTCTATAAGACAAGTCTACCGCCGCGCTCGGGTTCGATCCTTCTCGACCGCGTCGACGACATACACGCAGTCTTAGTAGGCGGTATCAATTATGCTGATTGGTCGCTTGAGCAACAGTTCCAATTTATCCGTGATGTCATTGCTCTGCTGAGTGAAGTGCCAGCATTCCGTATATCGACCAAGTTTGGACGGATGCGTAAGCCATTTAAAGATTGGGAAAAATTGCTCAGGTGGTGGCTGTTCAAAACCTCTCTAAAAAACCAGCCCAAGCCAAAGGAGCTTGGAAATTGGTTCGCCTTTGTCTCAGAAAACTTCATCTATCGTGGCAATTGGGGATTAGGCAGTCTAATTGGTGTATTGATGGATAAAGGCGATGCTGCTGGTCCGGTTAACGCGCTCACAATGGACGACTGGCCACGGAGCGGGCTGCCGTGGATAGGTTTTTGGCTAAAGGAACTTGTGAGTTGGGGCACGCTTGATCCGGTCGCCGCATTTTTGTTGGCGCGCGGCAATGCTCGCGATCGTGTTCAAGCAGAAACAGACGCGCAGGTTTATTATGCACAGCTAGCAGTTGACACCGCAGCAAATGATAAGTTAGACCCTCGTCGTATTAGGAATTGGGTCGAAACACGTCAGGCACCAGTTCCGATGCGAAGAGAACTGCGTGAGATTAAGTTTGATGTGTTACTGAAACGGCCTGCAGAGGACTACCTTTCGCACCAACTGAGTGTAATGCCGTTAGTAATAGCCGAGCAGCTCAGTTGGATCGATCCAGCTGGATATGTAGTTGCAAATTGTAAACGTCCAGATGATTGGGACGAACAATTATCTCACTTTCGCTTCGAGCTGTCCGTAAACAAGCGGCAAGTTACCGGTGAACCCTATCTCCCGCATCGACGTGATTTACCTTGAGGATTTAAATGGAGATTGATCGACCAGCTTAAGTCCGTGTTATGCCGGAGTTGTCCAGTTTGCCTCACAGAAACGACATTCGACTGCGCCAATTTACTGAATAGCGACAGATAATCTAGACAATTCCGAGCCGTTGTGTGGGGGCAGTCCAATGTGTATGGAAACGTTGATGCATTCTTTTTTGCATAAGCGCTGCGATGAAGGTAGGAGCCAGTGGAACTTAATACATTAAAAAAACAGCTACAAGAACACCTAGGGGATGGGCTAGTTTTAATTGTAGGTTCTGGATTGTCCTGTGCAGAGGGCGTGCCTGGAATGGCTGCACTTGGACACCATCTAGTCACCCATATTCCTGCCAGCCTTTCCCCAGATGACACTAAGCTTTGGGAAGATATCCACCCACTTATTGAAAAGGATGGCCTAGAAGCGGCTTTGCTGAAATATGCGCCATCTGCATCCCTTGAAGCGGCCATTGTGCAGAGCACTGGGGAATTCATTGCCAACGCTGAAGCCAATATTATCTCAGAGGTCTTTAATAAATCCAGGACGCTTCGGCTAACTAAGTTGATTCCGCATTTGTTAAAGCCAGATGCGGGTATACCAATTGTGACGACAAACTATGATCGTCTTGCCGAGCTCGCTTGTGAGGAAGCTGGTTTAGGTGTCGACACCATGTTTTGTGGCCATTTTGCCGCGCGGCTTGAGCCGCAGGATAGCTATTGGAGTTTTTGCCGTAGTGTGAAATTGGTGGGTAAGAACGTGCGCTACAAGTTCGCAATGAAGGCGAATGTCTTCAAGCCACATGGCAGCCTTGATTGGTACCATCGTGAGGGCAATCCGGTTCGCTACGCTGGGGCATTACCGCTCCCTCGCCTTATCATTACACCGGGATTAAATAAATTCCGGAGCGGATATGAGAGTCCTTTCGACAAACACCGAGAAAAGGCAAATGATGCTATAGACAAGGCGCGTCGCTTCCTCATTATCGGCTATGGTTTTAATGATGACCATTTGGAAACCCATCTCACGCCCCGCATTAAATCAGGTGTGAAAACGGTAATTTTAACTTTCGCGCTCTCCCCTAAAGCACGAGATATAGCTTTAGAGAACAAGAACGTGATAGCTGCTGAGTTTCGCGAAGAGGCTGGAACCTCAGGCGCATGCTTCATTGTCGATGGAGCAGAGATATTCTACCCCGGTGTTGACTACTGGGACCTCGATGGATTTGTGAAGGGAGTTTTATCAGCATGACAAGCCCGGCGCTCGTGTTTACAGACAATGATCAAATCGGTCGTGTGGCTGGCGTTGACACCAGTCGCGTGGCTATCGACGTCACGAATTCTGAGATGCTTACGCGTGTAGGTATCGGCCAGCTTATCGCTATCAAGGGGGCGACCCAAGCTGAATTTTTAATCGGAATGACAGACCGCGTTACTCGTTCCCTTCGTGAAGAGCTTCCTGATCCCGAAGGCGGTGAATTCGCAACATTGACGGTTTCGCCTGCTGATCACATGCAGGCCTTCGTCATTGGCACTTATCGAACCGTTGATGGTGAAAAGTCTGATACCTTCAAACGCGGCGCTGATAGCTTTCCACAGATTGATCGGGACTGCTTTGTAATCGAGGGTGGCAACCTGCAGCGTTTTATGGGAATTCTGGGAGCAGGATTATCTGACGAAGAACGATTGAAGCTTGGAACCTTCGTTGCTGATCGTAGTGCCGAAGCAATCGCTAGTGGGGACAGATTCTTCCAACGACATGCCGCTATTCTTGGAAGTACTGGGTCTGGCAAAAGCTGGGCAGTCGCCCTGATTCTTGAACGTGCGGCCAAGCTGAATTTCCCTAACATCGTCGTGTTTGATATGCACGGTGAATACGCACCTTTGGCTGACAAGGACAACGGAGGGTTTGCCCAACGCTTTCGCATCGCCGGTCCAGGTGATCTTTCCGCTCCGAAGGACGACACACTATTTCTGCCTTACTGGCTGTTAAACCGCGACGAGATGCTGTCGATGATTCTAGATCGCAGCGACCAGAACGCTCCTAACCAAGCATCTCGTTTCACTCTCCACGTTCGAGCTCTTAAGGGGACAACTCTAGATTTGTCCGGCAAGGACAAGGTCAAGGAGACCTTCACGGTGGATTCGCCGATCCCATATGCTATTTCTGATTTGGTTGACCATCTTAAGACGGACAATACCACTAAAGGCGTGGGTAAAGGGGGGGCTCCAGTTAAAGGAGATTGGGAAGACAAGCTGACACGCTTTATATCGCGACTGGAGGCGAAACTCGATGATCGCCGTTATGGATTTATGTTCTCACCACCGCCGGAAGCGCTCGATTATGGATGGCTCGCTAAGCAGATCATTAAATTGCTACGAGCCGATTCCGGCAATGGCATAAAAATAATCGACTTCTCCGAAGTTCCGGCCGATGTGCTCCCTGTCGTCACCGGTACATTAGCTCGTCTCCTCTACGATGTGCAGTTTTGGATGAGCGCAGATGCGCGCACTCCAGTCACCCTGCTTTGCGATGAGGCACATCTCTACTTGCCGGTGAAAGATGATGCTGATGCCGTCCAGAGACAGGCTCTATGGTCGTTCGAGCGCATCGCGAAGGAAGGGAGAAAGTACGGATTCTCCTTGCTCGTTGTGAGCCAGCGACCGTCTGACGTTAGCCGGACAATCCTATCCCAATGCAACAATTTCTTGGCTCTCAGGCTGACGAACGACAGTGACCAGAACGTTATCAAGAGGCTGATGCCGGATTCTCTAGTCGGTTTGACGGCGATGCTACCACTCCTTGATACAGGGGAGGCGCTTCTGTTGGGGGATGCGGTACTTCTTCCAACGCGGATCAAACTTGATCGGCCTCGAGTGAAGCCCGACAGTGCGACGCGAGATTTTTGGAGGGAATGGGGTTCCCTTATGCCTGATGAAAAGTTACTCGAAGCTGCGGTCGAGTGTTTGCGGAGCCAATCACGGGCTAGCGGGTGAATGCTGAAAAGTTAAAATGGTATTTTTTATGGTATTAAGCAAGCTGCTTTATATAACTTGCTGATTTTAATTGGTAATAAAATTAAATTAATAATGGAGTGGGAATAATCCCCCTGCATTAAAAAAAGCCCGCATGATGCGGGCTTTTTGTCATTTACGTACGCAACCTGCGCCCACTTTTCTCCTCAAACAGGAAGACCCTGGAGAGCTCGGCTTCCAGCAATACCGCATCGCCAGGGCTGACATCCAGTTTTTCATGCGACACGACAATCATCTCCTGGTCGCCCACGCGAACCAGAATCTCCTGCCCTTCGCCGGTCATCTCGACCAGTACAATTTCTGCTGCTATCCCGGTATTGCTGATTCGAAGGTGATGTGGACGAATAGCGCAGACGATCTTCATCCCGTCAATATAGGACTTGAGCGGGCAGGGGAAGCGGTAGCCGTTCGCCAGCACCACGCTACCGGCCTGGATTACGCCTTTTAGGGTGTTGATCTCCGGGGTGCCAATAAATCCTGCGACAAAGAGGTTGTCCGGATTATGATAAAGCTCTTCCGGTGTCCCGACCTGTTCAATATTGCCTGCATTCAGCACCACGATGCGATCCGCCATGGTCATTGCTTCGGTTTGATCGTGGGTGACATAGATTGTCGTGCGCCCGATTCGCTGGTGGAGCTTGCGAATTTCGCCGCGCATTTTATGGCGCAGCTTAGCGTCCAGGTTGGACAGCGGTTCATCGAACAAAAAGGCTTTCGGATCGCGGACAATGGCCCGGCCCATTGCGACGCGCTGGCGCTGACCCCCGGAAAGCTCACGCGGCACCCGGTCAAGGAGATGTGTCAGCCCGAGAATTTCAGCCGCTTCTTCAACCCGCGCCATGCGCTCTGCTTTGGGCACGTTGGCGAGTTTTAAGGCAAAGCTCATGTTGTCCCGCACTTTCATGTGCGGGTAGAGCGCGTAGCTCTGGAATACCATCGCAATATCGCGTTTTTTTGCGGGCAGGGTGGTCACCACTTCGCCCTGCATGAGCAGCTCGCCAGAGGTGATATCCTCAAGTCCGGCTATCATCCGCAAAAGCGTGGATTTACCGCACCCGGAAGGGCCGACCAGCACAATAAATTCACCTTCATGAATATTCAACGAGATGTCTTTGATGATGCTGACGTTGCCGTAGGATTTACCCAGGTGGTTCAATACGATTTGGCTCATGTTACTCTCCTCGACCGGCGCGATGCTCCGGTTGCAAAAACGGGGTGACGTGCTGGCGGTATTCCTCTGCGGCACAGAGATCCTGCTGAATAATGCGCTGCGCTGTTTCAGTAAAGCGTCGCGCGGCGTCGCGAAGATCGAGGCGGTTGGCGTGTTCAATCCCGGCAAGCACGTCCGGCTCGATAATGGTGTTACCGTGGAGGGCACCGAGAATGGCTCCGCTCATGACCCCGATAGAATCTGTGTCGCGCCCCGAGTTGATGGAATCTTCTACCGCGCCACGGAAGTCACCTTCCCGAAGCAGGCAGAACGCCAGCGCCATGGGGAGTTCTTCGATCGACATCAGACGTGAAGGCTGGTACGCCATGGTTGGCACCCCGGCTTTTTCCGGTCCGTGCATCAGGTCATCACCCATTGGAGACCAGGGCAGAAGCGCCTCGTGGAGCGCATCGACAACCTGCAGGTAATCCCAGGGTTGCCCGCGGTAGCAGCAGGCGACATCCAGCGTGGCGTTGATAGCCTTACGCGTGCCGTCTTTTGCCAGCTGCAGGGCAATATCAATGATGGCATCCAGGGTGATCCCCGGGATGAACGCCGCCGAGACGCAGGCGGCGAACACGCCGGCTGCTTCCAGCCCATAGCTCTGCTGGTGCCCCAGCGTAAAGTTGATAGCCTCCTGATAGGCGGCGGTGGGGTTACAGGCGTTAATTACGCCGATGGGCGCGGCGTACATGGCGGCACCGCAGTTGACCATATTACCAACCCCGCCCTGACGAGGATCGCAGGCCGCAAGTTGCAGACGATGAAATATCCATTTTTCTGGGTAAAACAGGCGCTCAATGACCAGCGCTTCTCTGTCCAGCTCCGGCACCCAGCGGGGTTCCCAGGCGATTTTCCGGACAAACGGTCCCGCCATGTCCCAGGCATCAATATGGCGGCCCAGCTCGTCGTACACTTCCATCAGACACAGCGTCATTAACGTGTCATCGGTAATGATCCCATTACCGCGAATGCGGTTATTGCGACGTGAGGACGGCTCGTCCATCCGGTGCCAGCGCTGGTTGATGGAGGTGACTTTGCCATATTTTTCCTGAATCTGACGGGCGGACAGTTTCTCGACCGGGCCACCCAGCGCATCACCAAATGCAACGCCGTAGAGCATGCCAAGAACTCGGGAGCTGAAAGATAAGTTATCTGTCATTTTAATTTTTCCTGTGCGTATTGAGTCATGGCGTTACCCCCGGCAGATTTCCAGGCATTGACGTATTGATCCCACATATCGAACGAGGCCTTGCCTGAGACAAATTTGTAGGCCCATTCGTTATAAATGCTGCTGGTGGAATCGAGCGCGGCCGCAAAGGTTGACGGGAAAATAAACGCGTTGTCTGCCGCAAAATAGCGTTGTGAATTGTCGATGTAGCGCAGCATGGCGGGCGAGCGCCACTCCACAGGCGGTTTCCAGTTTGCGGCATAGATAAATCGCGGATACCAGGCATTAATCTTTGGCGTGACGGTAACCGCATCGCCTTTACGAACGTAGTGAGTGCCTTCAAACCCCATCTGCTCCATCATTTGCCCTTCCGGACTTGCCAGGAAATCAAGCAAAATCATGACCTCTTTCTTATGCTTCGACAGCGTCGACATTGCGAAACCGCGGGTCTCCATCGACACATCCACCGCCGCCAGACCTTGCCCTCCCGGACCTTTGGGGGGATCGAGCAGCATCAGCGTGGCATCCGGGTGGACCTGGCGCATTTTCTCCTGATAGACCCCCACGTTCCCCGGTGATGAGACGGAAACGACGCCCACTTTACCGGTGTAAAACTGATCTTCTTTCAGCTCCCAGTTGGTGGTGATGTACTGCGAAGAGAGCAGTCCTTTCTCATACAGTGAGTGGTAATACTGCAGCTTGTCGCGCTCCTGCGGACTAATCTGCGCGTGTGTCCACTGACCCTGCGCGTCCTTAAGCCACGTAGCGCGGAGCCCAAACGCCGGATTTAAAAAACCATCCAGATCGCGGAGATCTTTTTCAGAGGTGATCCCGGCCGTATCCGCTTTGCCATCGCCATTGAAATCACCGCTGTGAATGGCGCTTAACAGCGTCACGTACTCCTCCAGCGTTTTGGGGGACGCACCGAAGCCACTTTTTTGCAGCCAGTCTTCGCGGATCACCGGTTGGCGCGCCCGCAGCGGATAGACATAAAGCAGCGTCGGATGGTTTTGCAGCCGCAGTTTGTTGTGCGGCCACAGCGCCTCTTTCAGATAATGGGTCTTTGCGATCCACGGACGCCAGTCCTCAAGAATGCCTTGCTCAACCATTTTCTGATCGCTGCCGTTGAAGTAGATCAGATCCGGGATAGTGCCGGAAAGCAGCATCACGTTCAGCACGTCGGAATAGCCGGAGGAGGAGAGATTCACGATCTCAATTTTGATATCGTGACCCTGCCGCGCCAGCGCCTGTTCTATGCGGTGGATATGCTCCACGTCTTCCCGGTTGGTGGTGAGCAGGTCTTTCTCCACCACCCTGATCGTCACCGGCTCTGCCTGCGCAACCTGACACAGTAGCAGACTGCCCAGCAGGACGCGGGTAAGGGTATTGAATACGTTCATCGTCATCGCTCCTTGTTAACCCTTCACCGCACCGGACATGGTGCCTTTGGTGAAGAAGCGCAAAATAATGGGGTAGATGGCGATAAGAGGGGCTATCGTCAGCGTGATCATGCCGGCTTTGAGCGCCTTGATACTGATCTGGCTGGCATCAGTGTAGTTAGACATACTTTCCACACCGACCATGGATAACTTATCTCCCTCAACGACAAACTGACGCAGCACAACCTGCAGCGGCCACTTGTCCGGATCGTTGAGATACACCATGGCGCGGAAAAATTCGTTCCAGTGCAGCACCATATAAAACAGCGTGATCATGGCAATAGAGGATTTGGCAACCGGCAGAATGACGTGCCATAGCGTCTGGAAAGGATTCGCGCCATCCAGCTCGGCGGCTTCCAGCAGCTCTTCCGGGATCTCTTCGAACAGACGCACCAGAATGATCAGGTACCATGCGAAAACAGCGCGATAGAGAATGACCGACCAATAGCTGTTCAGCAGGCCCAGTTTCTTCATCACCAAAAAATCGGGAATGATGCCCGGCTCAAAAACAATCGTGAAGAGCACGAACATAAACAGCAGGCGGCGCCCCGGCAGGCGTTTTTGCGCCAGCGCCCAGGCCAGCAGCACGGTGAAAATCACGTTGACGATCGTGCCCACCACGGTGATGAGCATCGCGTTTCCAAACCCGCGAAGAACGGCCTTATTGCTCAGCAGCAGCTTCCAGACATCGAGCGAGAAACCCTCCGGGATAATGGCAAGGCCACTCATGCCTGCGACCTTCGCCGGGCTTGAGAAGGAGACGGCTACCAGATTCAGAATAGGCTGAAGCGTAACGATGACCAGCAACAGCAGAACGGAGAGAATAAGAACATATTCAATGCGTTCAAATGGGGTGCTTCGAGATGACCAGCGCATTACCAGACTCCTTTACCCGTCAGGCGTTTAGAGACGTTGTGAGCCAGCACGATAAGGACCATGCCAATCACGCCTTTGAATAACCCTGCCGCCGTTGCTAGTGAGAATTCGCCGGTGCGCAGGCCCATGCGGTATACATAGGTGTCGATGATATCTATCTGCCCGTTCACCACGTCGTTGCTCATGTTGAACACCTGATCAAAGCCCTGGCTCAGGAACAGCCCGACGTTGAGGATGAACAGCGTTGCGATAGTGGGCGTAATGGCTGGCAGAGTGATATGCCAGATTTTTCGCCAGCGGCCTGCGCCGTCCATCTCCGCCGCTTCGTACAGCTGCGGGTCAATGGCCAGAATTGCCGCGATATAGAGCAGAGAATCCCATCCGGCGCTGCGCCACATTTCAGTGAAAACCAGCACCCAGCGAATCGTGCCAGTATCCGTCATAAACGGAATCGGGTCGTATCCCATAGATTTAATGACGTCGTTAATCGCGCCATCGACGGGCGACAGCGTGGCGATAGCAATACTGGCAATAACAACCCATGATAAATAGTGCGGTAAATAAATGACCGACTGGACGAATTTACGATAACCGGATGAACGCACCTCATTGAGCAGCAGGGCGAGAATAATGGGTACCGGGAAAATAAAGACCAGTTTCATCGCGCCAATGATGACCGTATTCTGTATCACCTGCCAGAAAACGGGAGAAGACATCAGCGTGGTGAAATATTGCATGCCTACCCAAATATTGGGAGGAATGATCCGGTATTGCTCAAAAGCGATTTTCGTTTCCCAGATGGGTAAATAGTGCCAGATAAAAAAGTAAATCACTCCCGGCAGCGCCATCACATAAAATGGCCACCACCTGCGCATCTTTTGACGAAAGCGTGCGGCGCGAGTAACGGTTCGTTGCTGTGATATGTGGCTTGCAAGGGATATCCGCTCGCTGGGTTTTGTTTCAGTTAAAGCCTTCATCGAACTTACTCCCATTACTTTAATGGTTGCAGCGAATGCAATGTATAACCTGCATCGGACGTAAAAAAGCGAAAAAAACGTGGTGTTAATTTTTCTCAATGTGGATGGCGATGTTTTCATATTGCGTCAGACGAGTGAGCACATCTTTGTACTCTGGCATATTTGACGCTCCTTCTTTTTCGACGGCCAGGGAGGCAAAGGCGCAGGCAAATTTTGCGGCCTGAACGAGAGACTCTCCTTTGGCCATACTGGCCGTAAATGCACCGTTAAAGGCATCTCCCGCCCCTGTTGTATCCACGCATAACGCTTTTAGCGCAGGAATATGAATAAACTGCTCGCCGTCATAAATAAGCGCGCCTTTGGCTCCCATCGTGATAATGACGCAGCCCACGCCTTTGGCTTTTATCGCTTTTGCTGCCGCTTTCGCGCTGGCCATATCAGTAACGGCAATACCCGATAGCAAAGATGCTTCTGTTTCATTAGGCGTAAGAAAATCAACGTTTTTCAGACAGCTTGCCACCTCAGAAGAGAAGGGGGCCGGGTTTAAAACCACCTTAATATCGCAGAAACGAGCAAGTTCAATGGCCCGGAACGTGGCGGGTAAATTATTTTCCAGCTGGGTTAAAAAGATATCCGAGTTTTTTAACTCCGGAATAATGGCTTCAACCTCATCTGCGGTAATCGATTGATTAGCTCCCGGGCTAATGGCAATCATATTTTCACCGTCGCCCTGACAAACATAAATAAGCGCCGTACCGGTTTTCTTGTCTTTGTCCTGATAAAGCATAAAGCTGTTAATTGCCGACGAGGTAAGATGCTCATAGGCCATCTGGCTAAACTGGTCGTTTCCTACTTTCCCGACAAAGTGCGTTTTCACATTACATTTACTCACAGCCAGCGCCTGGTTCGCACCTTTTCCCCCCGGCCCGATAATGGTATTTTCTGAAAATATCGATTCACCGCTTTGTGGAAAACGATCCACATTCGCAATAATATCGACGTTGAACGACCCTAAAATACAGACTTTGCCTTTCATCTTTCGCCCTTTATGTCGAGATTTGGCTGTTTTTTTTGACTGAGCAGATTCAAAAAAATGAATGATATTGCTATCAAGGTTATTGACGGACTGGGTGTGAAAAATACGGCGCTTAATAAGGGCGCCACCATGGCAACGCTCAACGCTCCCTTCTTTCGATAATATATTCAGGTCACTGCGAATAGTTTCGCGGGTGACGCCAAAAATTTTAGCGAGATGGCTTACCGTCGCGCGCTCATATCGGTTGAGGTAGGTCAGTATTGCGTAATGACGTTCTTTATTGAGCATGATGTCACCTCTGAAAGTTATATTATTGTTTCAGTGGTGTTAATTCCTTGAGGGTATTCACAGATTGATTGGCAAAGCAAAAGGAATCGGAAATGAAATGGCAATTAGATTATGAAAATCAATTGATTAAATGTTGTTACGGAGGGGAATTATTTTATTGTTTTTCGTGATGGAGGAGAGCATTCACTGATTAAATCCGCGGCCCGGGGGACCGGGCCGGAAGTGAGCTATTTTTCGCTGTTATCCCGGCGATACGCCAGCGCCACCACCAGCGATTGCACCAGGCACAGCGTCGCCGACTGAGACCGAAACGCATCCACCTGCGCCTCTTTCACCACAAAGCAGAGATCGCTGAACGTCGCCAGCGGGCTGATCTGGCTGTCCGTAATCACAATCTGCCGCGCGCCGACGCTGGCGGCGGTTTCGCTGACCATCACCGTCTCTTCCGCGTACGGCGAGAAGCTTATCGACACCACGATGTCGCGCGCCTTAATGCGGCTGATTTGCTCGCGCAGCATCCCGCCCATGCCGTCGAGCAGGATAGGGCGGCACTCCAGATGGCTCAGAGCATAGGTGAGGTACGCGGCGACGCTAAAGGATCGACGCAGTCCGGCGATGTAGATGGTGTCGGCGTCGGCCAGCAGCTGTACCGCGCGCTCCAGCATCTCCGGCTCGGCGCGGGCGGCCAGCTGCTGCAGCGCCTGCGCGTTCGAGCGGGCAAACTCCTGCAGGATATCGAGCGGCGTTTCCGGCACGGCCTCGCTCTCCATCTCGCGGAACAGCCGGGCGCGGTCGCTGTAGCTGGCGGTCTCCTCCACCAGGTTCATGCGAAACAGCTGTTTCATTTCGTTGAAGCCGGTGAAGTCAAAGGCGTTGGCAAAGCGGATCAGCGTCGAGGGCGGCACGTCGGCGCGCTCGGCAATAACGGCAACCGTATCAAACGCCACGCTGTTGGTGTTGTCCAGCACGTAGCGGGAGACCTGCTGCAGCCTCTTGCTCAGGCTATCGTAGCGATCGCGGATTTGCTGCTGCAGTTCGTTCAGGCTGGTTGCTGTCGTCATGTTATCCCCCAAATACAGTCATATGATTCTAAACGCAAAACCGCGTCTTTTAAATGTCGGCCATCCATCTGGCAGCAAAAATGAAACAGAAGATTCAGTCATTTCCTCGCCCGAGAACCCTTAATAGCGCACGCGGCGTCAGTGGTGCTGGCTGTTAACATAAAAATCCATCCTTGATCACAATAATCATCATTTATTTTATTTCAACTTAAAATGGAATATTTGTTTCATATATAGTGTTCAGTACACAGTGTTCAGGTCAAGTCACGTATCAACAGCGAGAGGTTAAGGATGGAGACGGTAGCGAATTTTATTCACGGCGAATGTGTCACCGGTTCAGGCCAGCGCGTTCAGGCGATCTTCAACCCGGCCACCGGCGAGCAGATCCGCCAGGTGGTGATGAGTACGGCACAGGAAACGGAGCAGGCGATCGCCGCCGCGCAGCAGGCGTTTCCGGCGTGGGCGCGTCATGCTCCGCTTAAGCGCGCGCGCGTGATGTTCCGCTTCAAGGCGCTGCTGGAAGAGAATATGGAACGTCTGGCCCGTCTCATTAGCGAAGAGCACGGCAAGGTCTTCTCCGATGCGGTGGGCGAACTGACCCGCGGCCTGGAAGTGGTCGAATTTGCCTGCGGCATTCCGCATCTGCAAAAGGGTGAACACTCGGCGAACGTCGGGACCGGCGTTGACAGCCACTCGCTGATGCAGCCGCTCGGGGTCTGCGCCGGGATCACGCCGTTTAACTTCCCGGCGATGGTGCCGATGTGGATGTTCCCGATTGCGCTGGCGACCGGGAATACCTTCGTGCTGAAACCGTCGGAAAAAGACCCTTCGCTGGCGCTCGCGCTGGCGCAGCTGCTGAAAGAGGCCGGCCTGCCGGACGGCGTCTTCAACGTGGTGCAGGGCGATAAAGAGTCCGTTGACGTGCTCCTGACCGACCCGCGCGTGCAGGCGGTGAGCTTTGTCGGCTCCACGCCGATTGCCGAATACATTTACCAGACCGCGTCCGCCCACGGTAAGCGCTGCCAGGCGCTGGGCGGTGCGAAAAACCACTGCATTTTAATGCCGGATGCCGACATGGAGATGGCGACCAACGCCATCATGGGCGCGGCCTACGGCGCGGCGGGGGAACGCTGCATGGCGCTCTCGGTGGTACTGGCGGTGGGCGATAACACCGCCGATGACCTCTGCGCCCGGCTGGAAAAACAGATTGCCGCGCTGCGCGTCGGGCCGGGGCTGGACCAGACGCCGGAAAACGAAATGGGGCCGCTCATCTCCTCCGCGCACCGCAGCAAGGTGCTGGGCTACATCGACAGCGGAGAAGCGCAGGGGGCGACGCTTCGCGTGGACGGTCGCGGCTTCAGCGTGAAGGGCCACGAGCAGGGCTATTTCGTCGGGCCGACGCTGTTCGATAACGTCACCCCGGAGATGACCATCTATAAAGAAGAGATTTTTGGTCCGGTGCTTTCTGTGGTGCGCGTAGCAGATTACGCCAGCGCGGTGGACCTGATTAACCGCCATGAATATGGTAATGGCTCGGCAATCTTCACCCGCGACGGCGGCTGCGCGCGCCGCTTCTGCGAAGAGGTGCAGGCGGGCATGGTGGGGGTCAACGTGCCGATCCCGGTGCCGATGGCATTCCACAGCTTCGGCGGCTGGAAGCGTTCCATCTTCGGCGCGCTCAACGTCCACGGCAACGACGGCGTGCGCTTCTACACCCGAATGAAAACCATCACCGCGCGCTGGCCGGAAATGCAGCAGGAGACAGGCGCTGCGTTCTCCATGCCGACGCTGGGCTGACAGGAGATTTTATGCAAACCGAACGTATGACCATGGCCCAGGCGCTGGTCCGGTTCCTGAATCAACAGTACGTCAGCGTGGATGGCCACGAAACGCCCTTCGTGGAGGGCGTCGCCACCATCTTTGGACACGGCAACGTGCTGGGTATCGGCCAGGCGCTGGAGCAGGATCCGGGCCATCTGCAGGTGATGCAGGGCTGCAACGAGCAGGGCATTGCCCATATGGCGACGGGATTTGCCAAACAGCACCGCCGTCAGCGCATCTTTGCCGTCACCTCCTCCGTCGGGCCGGGCGCCGCCAATATGGTCACGGCGGCGGCAACCGCCACGGCGAACCGCATCCCGCTGCTGCTGCTTCCGGGCGATATCTACGCCAGCCGCCAGCCGGACCCGGTGCTGCAGCAGATCGAGCAGTATCACGACCTCAGCATCAGCACCAACGACTGCTTCCGTCCGGTCTCCCGCTACTGGGACCGCATTAACCGCCCGGAGCAACTCATGAGCGCGATGCTCAGCGCGATGCGAACGCTTACTGACCCGGCAGATACCGGTGCGGTGACGATTTGCCTGCCGCAGGACGTGCAGGGGGAAGCGTGGGATTATCCGCTGAGCTTCTTCGCGCGTCGCGTGCACCACATCGAGCGTCGTCCGCCCGATCCGCAGCGTCTGGCGCAGGCGCGGGCGCTGATCGCCCGCAAGCGTCGCCCGCTGGTGGTGTGCGGCGGCGGCGTGCGCTATTCCGGCGCGCATGAGGCGTTTCGCGACTTTGTCGAGACGCTGCAGCTGCCGTTTGCCGAAACCCAGGCCGGAAAGGGGGCGCTGGTAAGTGACCACCCACTTAACCTCGGTGGCGTAGGGGTGACGGGCGGGATGGCGGCCAACCAGCTCGCCCCGCAGGCCGACCTGGTGATCGGCATCGGCACGCGCCTGACCGACTTTACCACCGGCTCCAAGGCGCTCTTTTCCCATCCGGACGTGGAATTCCTGCTGCTGAACGTGGCCGAGTTTGACGCCCTGAAGCTGGACGCCACGGCGCTGATTGCCGACGCTCAAACCGGGCTCGAGGCATTGACCCACGCGCTTGGTGATTACCGCAGCGGCTGGGGAGAGGCGATCGCTGAGGCGAAATCCGCCTGGCGCGACGAGTGCCGTCGCCTGTGGGATCGCCAGTGGCGTCCGGGCGACGCGCCCGAAGTGGCGGGGCACCTGGACGCGCAGCTGGCGGAATACGGCGAGGCGCTCAATACCCGCCTGACCCAGACGCGGGTGCTGGGGCTGATCAATCAGCATGTGGAAGATAACGCCATCGTGGTGGGCGCGGCCGGTTCGCTGCCGGGCGATTTACAGCGCCTCTGGCAGGTCAAAACGCCGGACAGCTATCACCTGGAGTACGGCTATTCCTGCATGGGTTACGAGATTGCGGCAGCCATCGGCGCGAAGCTTGCCCGGCCCCAGCAGCCGGTATACGCCATGGTGGGGGATGGCTCCTACATGATGCTGCACTCCGAGCTGCAAACCGCCGTTCAGGAGGGCATTAAGGTCACCGTTCTGCTGTTTGATAACGCCAGCTTCGGCTGCATTAACAACCTGCAGATGGGGCACGGCATGGGCAGCTTTGGCACGGAAAACCGCCATCGCAATCCGGAAACCGGACGGCTTGACGGGCCGCTGGTGAAGGTCGATTTTGCGCAAAATGCGGAAAGCTACGGCTGCCGCGCGTGGCGGGTGAACGATGAGCAAAGCCTGCTGGCGGCGCTGGAGGCGGCCCGCGCCCATCCTGGCCCGACGCTGCTGGACATCAAGGTGCTGCCGAAGACCATGACCCACGACTACGCCTCCTGGTGGCGAACCGGCGATGCGCATGTGGCGAAGTCGTCTGCCGTGCGTGAGGCCGCGGAGCAAACGCAGTCGCAGGTGAAAAAAGCCCGTCAGTATTGAGTTTTCCCGAAGTAACGAAATTTTCATTTCATTTTCCCCTCACCCTAACCCTCTCCCCAATGGGGAGAGGGTTAGGGTCGGTGCGCTCTTTTCCCCTCGCCCCTTTGTGGAGACTGCCGGGGTGAGGGGCTAGCAGCACCTTCTTCCATGTTGTGAGATTGATAACAAAATTTATCTCATTCATCTCAAAAGTGTTAACCCGCACTCAAAAACATAATTTTCACTATTTATAAAAATGAAATAAATGTTTTATTTATAGGGTCGTTAGTTCACAGCATTCACCAACACCGGGAGCCGTTATGTTTAACATTGCTTTACTGGGCGCTGGCCGAATTGGCCAGGTACATGCAGCTAACATCGCCAGCCACGGCGCGACCACGCTCTGGTCCGTGGTTGACCCGAATCAGGAATTTGCCACCCGCCTCGCCACGCAGTATCAGGCCCGCCAGCAGAGCCTGGATGAAGCGATGACCGACCCTAACGTTCACGCCGTGCTGATCGCCTCCGCCACCGATACCCACGCGGACCTGATTGAAATGGCCGCCCGCCACGGCAAGGCCATCTTCTGTGAAAAGCCGGTACACCTCGACCTCGCCCGCGTGCGCGACTGCCTGAAGGTGGTCAAAGAGTACGACGTGCCGCTGTTCATCGGCTTTAACCGCCGCTTTGACCCGCAGTTCCGCCGCGTGAAAACCGACGCGCAGGCCGGGCGCATCGGCAAGCCGGAATCGCTGCTCATCATCTCCCGCGATCCGTCTCCGCCGCCCGCGGAGTACGTGCGCGTCTCCGGCGGCATGTTCCGCGATATGACCATTCATGACTTTGACATGGCGCGCTTCATCATGGGCGAAGAGCCGGTGTCGGTGTATGCCCAGGGCAGCAACCTGGTCGAGCCGGCGATTGGCGAGGCGGGGGACATCGATACCGCGTTTATCGTTCTGAAATATGCCTCCGGCGCGATGGCGACCATCGTTAACAGCCGCCGTTCATCTTACGGCTACGACCAGCGCCTGGAACTGCACGGCTCCGAAGGGCTGCTGTGCGCGGGCAACATTCTGGAAAACCAGGTGCAGCACTACGGCAAACAGGGCTGCACCAGCGCGCTGCCGGAACACTTCTTCCTGCAGCGCTACAAATTCGCTTACGCCGCGGAATGGGAACACTTTGTTGCGGTCCTGCGCGGCGAAGCGGTGCCTGACTGCAGCGGCGATGATGGTGAACGTGCGCTGTACCTCGCGGATAAAGCGCTGGAGTCACTGCGCAGCCAGCGCGAGATCGTCCTCTAAACACAACCACCCTACACAGAGAGACATAATAATGAAAAAACTGATCGTAGCCGCCCTCATCGCCATGACGTCCGGGGCCGCCCTCGCCGAAAACGAGCAAATTGTGTTCAGTACGCCAAACCTGGCCATGCCGTTTGAAGTTCACATGCAGCGCACGGCGGTAAAAGCCGCAAAAGAGATGGGCGTGAAGCTTCAGGTACTGGACGGGCAGGGCAGTTCACCGAAGCAGGTGGCTGACCTGGAAAACGCCATCACCCGCGGGGCGCAGGGCTTTATCGTCTCCCCGAACGACGTGAACGCGGTCTCCAGCGCGGTGGATGAAATTCAGGATGCGAAGCTGCCGGTGGTCACCCTTGACCGCTCCGTCGACAGCCAGAAGAAGGTGCCGCACTTTGGCGCCAACAACTACAAGGGCGGTCAGGCGATTGGCGATTTTGTGAAAACCAAATTTCCCGACGGGGCGGAAATCATTCTGCTGACCGGCCAGCCGGGCTCCTCCTCCAACATCGAACGCACCAAAGGGATCCGCGACAGCCTGAAGGCGGGTGGCGATAAGTACAAGATCGTCGCCGATCAGACCGGCAACTGGATGCGTTCTGAAGGGATGCGCATCGTGGAAAGCGTGCTGCCCTCGCTGCCGAAACGCCCGCAGGTGATCCTCTCCGCCAACGACGACATGGCGCTGGGGGCGATCGAAGCCCTGCAGAGCCAGGGCGTGAAGCCGGGCGAAATTCTGGTCACCGGCTTTGACGCGGTACCGGAAGCGCTGGCCCGCGTGCGCGACGGCTGGCTGGCGGTGACGGCGGACCAGCGTCCGGGCTTTGCGGTGCAGACGGCGATGAGCCAGCTGGTGGCCAACGTGCGCGAGAAGAAGGCCATCACCGGGGCCGACTACCCGCCGACGCTGATCACCAAAGAGAACCTGCAGCAGGCTGAGCGTATCGGTGAGGCCGGTAACTGATTTATCCGCAGCCGTCGCTGGCGCGGCGGCTCACTCTAAAGGAGGAGCAGACCGATGTCGCAACCCTTACTGAAAGTGACCGACCTGGCAAAAAGTTTTTCCGGCGTCTGGGCGTTAAGCAGCGCCCAGCTGACCGTCGGCGCGGGCGAGATCCACGCTCTGCTGGGGGAAAACGGGGCGGGTAAATCCACGCTGCTGAAGGCGCTCGCGGGGGCGCAGCCGCAAACCCGCGGGGATATCTGGTTCAACGGCGAAACGCTGCCGGTGGACGACTCCCCGGTGGAGCGCCAGAACAAGGGCATTATCACCATCTATCAGGAATTCAACCTGCTGCCCAACATGACCGTCGCGGAAAACATGTTTCTCGGGCGCGAGCCGCGTAAACGTAACCTGATCGTCGACGAAAAGGCGGTCAATCAGGAGGCGCAGGTCATTCTCGACTATCTGCAGCTGAACGTTGCGCCGACCACGCCGGTCGCCCGTCTGAGCGTGGCCCAGCAGCAGATGGTGGAGATCGCCCGGGCGCTGACCCTCAACGCCAGGCTAATCATTATGGACGAACCGTCCGCCGCGCTGAGCGACAGCGAGGTGGAAAGCCTGCACCGCGTGGTGCGCGAGCTTAAAAACCGCGGCGTGAGCATTATCTATGTCACCCACCGCCTGCACGAGGTTTTCCAGCTCTGCGACCGCTTCACCGTTTTCCAGGACGGCCGTTTCACCGGCACCGGCGCGGTGGCGGAGACCAACGTCGAACAGCTGATCCGCCTGATGGTCGGGCGCGACGTGGCCTTTAATCGCCGTCCCGCCAGCGAAACGCATCATGAGGACAAACCCGTCCGCCTGGCGGTGAAGGGGCTGAGCCGCGAAAAGCCACCGCTGGATCCGCACGGCATCGCCCTGCACGACATCAGCTTCCACGTCCACGCCGGGGAGGTCTTAGGCATTGCCGGACTGGTGGGCGCCGGGCGCACCGAGGTGGCCCGCTGCCTCTTTGGCGCAGACGCGTTTACCTCGGGCAGCTTTGAGCTGGACGGCGTGCCCTACCAGCCGCGCGACCCGCTGTATGCCCTTGACCAGGGCGTGGCGCTGGTGCCGGAAGATCGTAAAAAAGAGGGGGCAGTGCTGGGGTTGTCGATTCGCGACAACCTGTCGCTCTCCTGCCTCTCCTCGCTGCTGCAGTGGCGCTGGTTCGTGAATACCCGCAAAGAGGACGATCTGATCGAGTCCTACCGCAAGGCGCTGCAGATCAAGATGGTCAACAGCGCGCAGGAGGTGCGCAAGCTCTCCGGCGGTAACCAGCAAAAAGTGATCCTCGCGCGCTGCATGGCGCTCAACCCGCGGGTGCTGATCGTCGACGAGCCGACGCGCGGCATCGACGTGGGGACCAAATCAGAAGTGCACCAGGTGCTGTTTGACATGGCGAAAAAGGGCGTGGCGGTGATCGTGATCTCCTCCGATCTGCCTGAAGTGATGGCGGTGTCAGATCGGATCATCACCCTGAGCGAAGGGCGAGTGACCGGCGAGATCCACGGTGACGACGCTAACGAAGAACGGCTGATGACGATGATGGCCATCAACCACAACGCCCTGAACGCGGCATAACGGAGTTTCTCATGACGCAGATGATTTCTAAAACGCAGGCCCCGGTCAAACGCGCCGGACGCATCGATCCCATCGCCTTCTTCGAGCGCTTCGGGGTGCTGATTTTCATGATCCTGCTGCTGATCTTCTTCCAGTCGCAGAACAGCAACTTTTTCTCTGAACGCAATATTTTCAACATCCTGACCGAAGTCTCCATCTACGGGATCATGGCCGTGGGGATGACCTTTGTCATCCTGACCGCCGGGATTGACCTCTCCGTGGGCTCCATTCTGGCGGTGTGCGCCATGACCGCGGCGTACGTGATTAAGGGCGACAACTTCACCACCGTCGACCCGAACGCCTGGGGCGGCATGAGCTGGCTGATTGGGCTGGGGATTTGTCTGGCGATGGGGACGGCGATTGGCTTCCTGCACGGTCTGGGCGTGACCCGCCTGCGCCTGCCGCCGTTCATCGTGACCCTCGGCGGGATGACCATCTGGCGCGGCCTGACGCTGGTGATCAACGACGGCGCGCCGATCGCTGGGTTCGATCAGGGCTACCGCTGGTGGGGGCGCGGGGAGCTGCTCGGCATCTCCATTCCGATCTGGATCTTCGCCATCGTCGCCCTCGGCGGCTATCTGGCGCTGCACAAAACCCGCTGGGGCCGCTTCGTTTACGCCATCGGCGGCAACCCGGAGGCAGCGCGCCTGGCGGGGGTGAACGTCAAGCGCGTGCTGGTCAGCGTCTACGTGCTGATTGGCTGCCTGGCGGGGCTGGCGGGCTTCATTCTGAGCGCGCGTCTGGGGAGCGCCGAGGCGGTGGCCGGGATCTCCTTTGAGCTGCGCGTCATCGCCTCGGTGGTGATTGGCGGCACCTCGCTGATGGGCGGCTACGGGCGCATCGGCGGCACCATTATCGGTTCCATCATCATGGGGATTCTGATTAACGGCCTGGTGCTGATGAACGTCTCGGCCTACTACCAGCAAATTATCACCGGGTTAATTATCGTTCTGGCGGTGGCGTTTGATACCTACGCCAAGAGCCGTCGCGGCGCACTGTGAGGATCACGATGAAAGAGGTTCGTATTGGATTGATTGGCACCGGATATATCGGCAAGGCACACGCTATCGCCTATGCCCAGGCTCCGACGGTGTTCAACCTGCGGGGCAGGCTGGTGCGCGAGATGGTAGCGGAAGTCACGCCGGAGCTGGCGGCAGCGCGCGCGCAGGCGTTTGGCTTCAACCGCTCCACCGGCGACTGGCGGGCGCTGGTGGCCGACCCGGCGATTGACGTGGTGGATATTTGCTCACCCAACCACCTGCATAAAGAGATGGCGCTGGAGGCGATCCGCCACGGCAAGCACGTCTACTCGGAGAAGCCGCTGGCGCTGAACGCCCATGACGCGCGCGAGATGGTCGACGCCGCGAAGCGGGCCGGGGTGAAAACGCTGGTGGGGTTCAACTACATGAAGAACCCGACGGCGCAGCTGGCGAAGGAGATTATTGCCCGCGGCGAGATTGGCGAAGTGATCCACTTCTACGGCACCCACAACGAAGACTATATGGCCGACCCGCTCTCGCCCATTCACTGGCACTGCTTCAAAGAGACCGCCGGGCTGGGGGCGCTGGGTGACCTGGCGGCGCATATCGTCAACATGGCCCAGTACCTGGTCGGGGAGATCGAGCAGGTCTGCGGTGACCTGAAGATTGTTGTCCCGGCACGTCCGGCGAAGGCCGGGTCGTCAGACATGATTGCCGTCGAAAACGAGGACCAGGCCCACGCGATGGTGCGCTTCGCGGGCGGAGCGCAGGGCGTGATTGAAACCTCCCGCGTCGCCTGCGGCCGCAAGATGGGGCTGTCGTACGTCATCACCGGGACGAAAGGCGCCATCAGCTTTACCCAGGAGCGCATGGCGGAGCTGAAGCTCTATCTGCATGACGATCCGGTAAACCGGCAGGGGTTCCGCACCCTGCTCGTCGGCCCGGCACACCCGGACTACGCCGCGTTCTGCATGGGCGCAGGCCATGGGATTGGCTTTAACGATCAAAAAACGGTGGAGGTGCGCGACCTGGTGGACGGGATTGCCGCCGACGCGCCGATGTGGCCGGACTTCGAAGAGGGCTGGAAGGTATCGCGCGTGCTGGACGCGATCGCGCTCTCGCACCGGGAAGGCCGCTGGCTGAACGTGAATGACATTGTCTGATGAGGTATCAACGTGGAAAAGCAGTTTGATGTGATATGCATGGGCCGCGTGGCGGTAGACCTCTACAGTCAGCAGATTGGTGCCCGTCTGGAGGATGTGTCGAGCTTCGCCAAATACCTCGGCGGCTCGTCCGGCAACGTGGCGTACGGCACCGCGCGCCAGGGGCTGCGCTCGTCGATGCTGGCGCGCGTCGGCGACGAGCATATGGGCCGCTTCCTGCGCGAAGAGCTCAGCCAGGTGGGCTGCGATACCAGCCATCTGATTACCGATAAAGACCGCCTCACGGCGCTGGTGCTACTCGGCATTAAAGACCGGGACACCTTTCCTCTGATTTTTTATCGCGATAACTGCGCGGATATGGCCATTACGGCCAGCGATGTGGACGAAAGCTACATTGCCTCCGCACGGTGTCTTGCCATCACCGGGACTCACCTTTCTCATCCTCAGACCCGCGAGGCGGTGCTGACGGCGCTGGGCTATGCCCGCCGTCACGGCGTGCGCACGGTGCTGGACATCGACTACCGTCCGGTGCTGTGGGGGCTGACCTCCTTAGGCGACGGCGAAACGCGTTTTATCGCCGCGGATAAGGTCACCCGCGAGCTGCAGGAGGTGCTGCACCTCTTCGACGTCATTGTCGGCACCGAGGAGGAGTTTCACATTGCGGGCGGCAGCACGGAGACCCTGCAGGCGCTGGGGCAGGTGCGTGCGGTGAGTCAGGCCACGCTGGTCTGCAAGCGCGGTGCGCTCGGCTGCTCGGTTTATACCGACGCCATTCCGCCCCGGCTGGACGACGGCCTGACGGTGACCGGCGTGCGCGTGGAGGTGCTGAACGTCCTCGGCGCGGGGGATGCGTTTATGTCCGGCCTGCTGCGCGGCTACCTGAACGACGAGGGCTGGGAGCAGGCGTGTCGCTATGCCAACGCCTGCGGCGCGCTGGTGGTCTCGCGCCACGGCTGCGCCCCGGCGATGCCGAGCAAAATCGAGCTGGATGACTATCTCTCCCGCGCTGCGAACGTGCCGCGTCCGGATCTCGACCCGCGTCTGAATCATCTGCACCGGGTCACTACCCGCCGCCGCGAATGGCCGGAGCTGTGCGTGATGGCCTTCGATCACCGCAGCCAGCTTGAGGATATGGCGCTGCAGTGCGGGGCGTCGCTCAAACGTATTCCGGCGCTCAAGCAGCTGATCCTGCAGGCCAGCCGCGAGGCGGCGAGCCGGGCCGGGCTGGAGGGCAAAGCCGGCCTGCTGTGCGACGGCACCTTTGGACAGGACGCGCTGAACGCCATCACCGGCGAGGGGTGGTGGATTGGTCGCCCCATTGAGCTGCCTGGCTCGCGTCCGCTGGAGATGGAGCACGGCAACATCGGCACCCAGCTTATCAGCTGGCCGCAGGAGCACGTGGTGAAGTGCCTGGTCTTTTTCCACCCGGAAGATGCCCACGGCCTGCGCCTGGAGCAGGAGCAGAAAATCGCTGAGGTGTACCACGCCTGCTGTCAGTCCGGGCACGAGCTGCTGCTGGAGGTGATCCTGCCTGCGGCCATGCCGCGCAGCGACGAGCTCTACCTGCGCGCCATCTCCCGCTTCTACAACCTCGGCATTTACCCGGACTGGTGGAAGCTGCCGCCGCTTTCCGCCGAGGGCTGGACGGCACTGAGCGAGATTATCGAACGCCGTGACCCGCACTGCCGCGGGGTGGTGATCCTCGGCCTGGATGCCCCTGCAGAACAGCTGCGCGCCGACTTCAGGGCCGCAGCGGGGCAGCCGCTGGTTAAAGGCTTCGCCGTAGGGCGCACGCTGTTCGGCGATGCCTCCCGCGCGTGGCTGAAACACGATATTAACGATGCGCAGCTGGTGGCGCGCATCCGGGACAACTACCTGCAGCTTATCGCCTGGTGGCGCGAGCGCGGACACGCATAATGGAGACGACAATGAGTGTACAACTGGGCATTAACCCGCTGACGTGGACGAACGACGATCTGCCTTCTCTGGGCGCAGAGACGCCGCTGGAGACCTGCCTGAGCGAAGGGAAAGAGGCCGGTTTTGCAGGGTTTGAACTGGGCAATAAATTCCCGCGCGAAGCGCGGCTGCTTGGCCCCATCCTGCAGCGCCATGACCTGCAGCTGGTCTCCGGCTGGTACTCCGGCCGACTGCTGGAGCGCAGCGTGGAGGAGGAGATCGCCGCCGTGCAGTCCCACCTGACGCTGCTGCGCGAGCTGGGGGCAAAGGTGCTGGTCTTTGCGGAAGTGAGCGGCTGCATTCACGGCGAGCAGCAGACGCCGGTGCATCTGCGTCCGCGTTTCCCGCAGGCACGCTGGAAGGAGTATGGCGAGAAGCTCACGGAATTTGCCCGCTACACCCAGCAGCAGGGGGTGCAGATTGCCTATCACCACCATATGGGGACGGTGATTGAGTCCGCTGACGACGTGGACAACCTGATGACCCATACCGGCGAAGAGGTTGGGTTGCTGCTGGACACCGGTCACCTGACCTTTGCCGGGGCCGAACCGCTGGCGGTGGCGCAGCGCTGGGCGTCGCGTATCAACCACGTTCACTGCAAAGACGTGCGTGCCGACGTGCTGGCGGACGTGAAAAACCGTAAAACCAGCTTCCTTGATGCGGTACTGAGCGGCGTGTTTACGGTGCCGGGCGACGGCTGCGTGGATTACCCGCCGATCATGCGGCTGCTGAAGGCGCAGGACTATCACGGCTGGTTGGTGGTGGAGGCGGAGCAGGACCCGGCGGTTGCCCATCCGCTGACCTATGCCCGTCTGGGGTATAACAACCTGAGCCGCCTGGCGCGCGACGCCGGGCTTATTTGAGGAGGTGACATGTCACGTCTGTTATCACGCTGGCAACAGCCGAACGCGGAGGGGCGGACCCAGTACGTCACGCCGGAACGCGCAGGGTGGGGATACGTCGGCTTTGAGGCGTATGAGCTGCATGAGGGGCAGCAGCTGACGCTGCCCGCCGTCAGCGAAGAGCGCTGCCTGGTGCTGGTCGCCGGACGCGCCTCCATCAGCACGCCTTCCGCGCAGTTTAACGACATCGGCGAGCGGATGAGCCCGTTCGAGCGCATCAAGCCGTGGGCGGTGTACGTTACCCCGCAGGAGACGGTGCAGGTGAAGGCGCTGACGAGGCTCGAGCTGGCGGTCTGCGCCGCCCCCGGCAAGGGCACGTATCCGACGCGGCTGATTGCGCCGCAGGATATCGACGCTGAGGCGCGCGGCAAGGGCCACAACCAGCGCTACGTGCACAACATTCTGCCGGAAGATAAGCCCGCCGACAGCCTGCTGGTGGTGGAGGTCTGGACCAACGAGGGCTGCACCAGCTCGTACCCGAGCCACAAGCACGACACGGATAACCCGCCCCGGGAGACTTACCTGGAGGAGACCTACTACCATCGCCTCAACCCGGAACAGGGGTTCTGCATGCAGCGGGTTTACACCGACGACAGAGCGCTGGATGAGTGCATGGCGGTCTACAACCGTGACGTGGTCATGGTGCCGAAGGGCTACCACCCGGTGGCGACGATGGCCGGGTATGACAGCTATTATCTCAACGTGATGGCCGGGCCGGTGCGCAAATGGATGTTCACCTGGGAAGAGGACCACGCGTGGATTAATCGGGATTATCCCGTGGATGGCGGGCACTGAGGCTATTTTTTGCCGGGTGGCGCTGCGCTTACCCGGCCTACAATTTACAAAATACTATTTTGCTTCAATCGCCTGCTCAATCGTCCGGGCGATAGCCTCCGGCTGGCTCACCATCGACACGTGACTCGCGGAGACCTCGGTGGTTTTCGCATGGATCGTCTTCGCCATCGCACGTTCAAGATCGGGGTTGATCATTCGGTCATTTTTGCTGACCACAAACCAGCTCGGCTTATCATGCCACGCCGCGTGGGTCACCTTTTCACCAAACGCATCGGCCTTAATTGGCCCCTGCGTGGCCGCGATTGCAGTTTGTTCCTCGGGCTTCACGTCCGGCGCGAAATCCTTCCTGACGGCGTCCGTTGGCAGATATAAATAGCCGTCCGCCGTTTTGGCGATGCCCGCGCTGCCCGGCGGCGGCGGGTAGCTTCCCGCGAGGTCCGCCGTCGACTGGCCGGCATCCGGCGCGAACGCCGCCACATACACCAGCGATTTCACCCGCGCATCGTTGCCCGCTTCGCTAATCACGGTGCCGCCCCAGGAGTGACCCACCAGCACGACATCCCCCTGCGCGCGGGCGATGGCCCGCTTTGTGGCGGCAACGTCATCGTTAAGCGACGTGAGCGGCAGCTGGACGGCAATGACCTCTGCGTGCTGTTTCTGCAACAGGGTAATCACCTTATTCCAGCTGCTGCCGTCGGCAAACGCGCCGTGCACCAGCACGACGCTGGTTTTGCTCTGTGCAAAGGCGCTGGCGGAAAGCGCCAGCAGGCCTGCCGTCAGTACAGTCAGTGCTTTCATCTTCAGACTCCTTAAAAATGGTGGACCGCCGCGTGGGGCGGTACGGTGAATTCGATGGTTTTGTGGTCGAGCGGCTTGTGCGTCGGGTCGGCCAGAATAATCGTCACCTTGTGTTTACCGGCGGGGAGTCCCACCAGAATCACCGGCTCTCCGCTGGCGTCAGCCCAGTGCCACGGCGCGTCATCCACCACCACGTGAATGTGCCCGATGCGCGGGGTGACCTTGAGCGCTTCAGGTCCGAATACCGGCTCGATGCGCAGGTTTTCGGCACGGTACTGGATAAACACCGCGCCTTTACTCAGCGGGCCGGAAAGCGGCGGATCGACGATCAGTTTTGCCGGCGGTTGCGGCTGCGCCAGCGGGGCAACGGCGGCGGGGCCGTTAACGTCCGCGGCGCTCAGGTTGTCCAGCGGCGTGGCCTGGGCATGTGTTACAGAGGCCAGGACGAGCAGGGGTAAAATTGCGTAACGACGAATCATGGTTCTCTCCTCATCGGTTCTGAATGACAACAGGGAAAGAAAACCATTTTTATGTATCGGAGATATTTGCCGGAGGGGGCGTTTTGTACCCGTTTGTCAGCGCGTCGCGCGGGATACAGTGCGATACAGTTTGCCTCCCGGGACGGCGCACGATCGCTATCGCCAGCCCGGCAATCACCAGCGTTAACCCCGTCGACACTCCCATTGCACCCGCGATCCCCAGCGTTTTGTTCAGCCATGCATAGGCAAACGGTGCGGCTGCGGCCATCAGCTGGCCCGGGATAAGCAGCATGCCCGTGCGGCGGGCATAGCTTTCCGCGCTAAACAGCTCCAGTGGCAGTGTGGCTTTTACTATGGTGACCAGCCCGTTGATGGCGCCGTAGCCCAGCACAAACCCGGCCGCGCACCAGACAAACAGGGCGCTGCTTATTCCCACAAGAAAACACAGCGGCATAGCAAGAGCGGTAAAGAGCGTAAGTTTGAAGGGGGTTAAGCGGCCACCTGCCAGCACCTCCAGCGAGCGCGCGCCCGTCTGGCCGATCCCCCACAGCATGCCGATGGCGACCGGCAGGCCAAAGTGGGCAATAAACTCCGGCAGATGGGTGGAGGTGCCGTTAGAGACAAAGGTGATAAGGGCGATGAAGGCCGCATAAAGCCAGGCTTTACGCCGCTCGTTGCGCAGGGGCGGCGCGATGGCCTTCGTGTTTTCCGTCAGCCGCTGCCGGGGAAGCGTGCGGATCAGCACTGCGCTCAGCAGGCCAAGCAGGGCATAAATGCGTAACGCGTCCTGCCAGCTCATGATGTGAAGCAGGCCATCGCCCAGCGGCCAGAAGACGGCGGAGGCCAGCCCGCCCGCCAGCGTGACGCGTGAGATCGTTCTTCGCGCCTGCTGCCCGTAGAGGTTGACCAGCGCGGCGAACAGCGCATCGTACAGCGACAGGCGCATCCCAGTGCCGGCGACAATCCAGGCGCCGTACCAGCCATAAAGCGTCCGTGTATACGCCATTTCTGCGCAGCTTGCGGCGATCAGCAGCGTTCCGACCATCACCACTTTTTGACCGCCAAAGCGTGCCAGCAGGCGGGCGACAAAAGGAGATACCGCCGCCATCACCAGCATCGCCAGCGTCAGGCCGAGGTAAATCTGCGGTGACGACCATCCCCGGTCGGCTGAAATGGCCCGCGCAAAGGTGCCGGGCATATAAAACGAAATCCCCCAGTTGATGAGTTGATTACACCCGGCGGTGAGGGCGAGGCGACGAGGAAGGACAGAGGTTTCCATGAGTTTTCATTCCGTTATGCAGTTGTCCTGAGCATAACGGGCGCGGTATTGTGCTGGCAGGACTGCAACCTTATGCGCGGTATAAGAGAAACTTTGAATGACGACGCTTAATCTGGGCTATCTCGCCACCTTCCGCCTGGTTCACCAGCGCGGCAGCTTTTCAGCGGCAGCGGACGTTCTGGGCCTCTCCCAGCCCGCCGTCAGCCTGCAAATACGCCAGCTGGAGCAGTTTCTGCAAACGCGGCTGGTGGAGCGTACCGGGCGAGGGATTAAGGCGACGGCTGCCGGAGAAACCTTGCTGGCGCACGGGGAGCGTATTCAGCAGGTGGTGGATGACGCCATCCGGGCCGTGAATGCGTTTAGCCACGACGTGAGCGGCACCATTACCCTTGGCACGGGGGCGACGGCCTGCATTCATCTTCTGCCGCCGCTGCTGGAGCAGCTACGCCGCGACTATCCGCTCCTGAGCGTGGGAGTCACGACGGGCAACACCCTCGACATCGTCAGGGCCATTGAAGAGAACCGTCTCGATATGGGGCTGGTGACGCTGCCGGTGAGCGGCAGAGCGCTGGACGTCATGCCGGTGATGGACGAAGAGTTTGTCTTTATCGCCTCAAGGGAGCAGCAGGACGCTTTCAGGGAGTTAACCCCGGAGGCGCTCCATGCCCAGCCGCTGATCGCCTTTGAGACAGGCAGCGGGACCCGGGCGCTGATCGATGGCTGGTTTGCCGCCCATGGGGTAGCGATGGCGCCGGTGATGCAGCTTGGCAGCATCGAGGCGATCAAACGCATGGTTCGCGCGGGGCTGGGCTACAGCATCGTGCCGAGAATGGCGGTAGAACAGGATGCCGATCGCGAGGGGCTATGCGTGATGTCGCTGACGCCCATGCTGCAGCGGCAGCTGGCGGTGGTGATGCGGCAGGATAAAATCCTCAGCAAAGGGATCGCGGCCTTTATTCGGCTCGTACAGCATCCTTCGGGGGGTTAGCGGTCAGCGGTGTCGACGGTCAGACTGGATTGCTGTGACTGGGTTTTGTCCTGATGGTGGTACCAGGCGCCAATCGAAGAGTAAACGAAGCGGCCAAAGAAAAACAGGAAACTGATAAGCAGTATGATGCGGGTCATTCGGGTGTTAAATCGATGTCGTTTGCGCATACGCGTGACCTGACTCACTCTGTTTTTCCTGGATAAGCCCTCCCGGGCGATAAGGATATTAAGGCACAGCGGGAAGATGGGGTCAATTCTGTGATGTGTAAATAACCGTCAACGTTTGCATTAACTATTGTTATTGAAATTAATAATTGCATTTACCATATTGATAATATGAAGAAAATTATTTCACAAAATTCTTCTGCAAGGCTTATTTGCGTGAAATAGTTTGATTTAAGTCAACGGATTCCCAGCTCTGATATTTAAAATCCCTCCTCCACACTGTTCACTCTGCACGTCGCGGGGTGGCGCCAGGTCAGGTTGGATGCCTGTCTTTATTTTCCCTCTGGAGAAAAAGGGGTTTAACCGGGCATCTATGAAGATTTTCGCTTTCCTGAAAAACAATAAATACCGTTGGTGGGCATTGCCGCTACTATTACCGGTGGTTTTGCTTCCCGTGCTGAGCGTGGCAAATACGTTCACGCAGCTGGGGGACGGTATCGCGGCGCTTTATTATTTACCGCTCTCCTTTTTGCTCTCGCTAATGATGTTCTTTGGCCTGGAAGCCCTTCCCGGGATCGTGTTGTCGCTGTTTATCCGCTATTACCCGTCGGTCGGGATGTTCGAAACGGTTGCCGGGGTGCTCCATTTTATTGTCCCTTTAGTCCTCAGCTGGGGCGGCTACCGGGTGTTTGCGCCCAGACGCAATATGACGGCGTACGGCGACATCCGGCTGATGGCGCAGCGCATCTTCTGGCAGGTTATCTGCCCCGCGACGCTGTTTCTGGTGCTGTTTCAGTTTGCGGTGTATCTGGGCGTGTATGAGAGTCGCCAGAGCCTCGCGGGGTTGAACCCTCTTAACATTCGTACGCTCATTAACTACCAGGCGCTGCTGGTCAGCGGGCTGACGGGCGTGCCGTTGAGCTATCTGCTGATCCGCCTGATCCGTCATCCGCGCTATATCAAAAGTCTTCTCTCGCAGATCCGTTTCCAGATAGATAAAAAGGTGACGGCCGCAGAGTTTTCGCTGTGGGCGATTGCGCTTGGCGGGCTGCTGTCGCTGCTGCTGCTCCCGATAAATGAAAACAGCTCCATCTTCACCACTAACTATACCCTGTCGCTGCTGATGCCGGTGATGCTCTGGGGCGCGATGCGTTTTGGCTATAAGCTGATTTCGCTGATCTGGACCCCGATACTGCTGGTGTCCATTCACTATTTTTACCGCTATATCCCAGTGAACGCGGGGTACGATATTCAGCTGGCGATCACCTCTTCCAGTTACCTGGTCTTTTCGTTTGTGGTGATTTATATGTCGATGCTGGCGACCCGGCAGCGCGCGGTGAACAAACACGCCCGCAGGCTGGCACTGCTCGATCCGGTTGTCCATATGCCTAACCTGCGGGCGCTGTCGCGCGATCTGGCGAAGAATCCGTGGTCGGCGCTCTGCCTGCTGCGCATTCCGGAGCTGGAAATTTTGGGCCGAAATTACGGCGTGCAGCTGCGTATTCAGTACAAACAGCAGCTGGCGCAGTGGGTTAACGGTACGCTCCAGCCCAATGAGCAGGTGTATCACCTCACCGGATATGACATGGCGGTGCGGCTCAACGCGGAATCGCACCAGCAGCGGATTGACGCCCTGGACGAGCATATCAAGCAGTTCCGCTTTGTCTGGGACGGCATGCCGCTGCAGCCGCAGGTTGGCGTAAGCTACTGCTATGTCCGGTCCCCGGTTAACCATCTTTATCTGGTGCTGGGGGAGCTGGCGGTGGTGGCCGATCTGTCACTCTCCTCTAATCACCCGGAAAATCTTCAGCAGCGCGGTGCCGTCCATTTGCAGCGCAGCCTGAAGGATAAAGTCGCGATGATGAGCCGCCTGCAGAAGGCGCTCGACAACGACGAATTCATCCTGCTGGTTCAACCCGTTCGCGGCCTGCGTGGCGATTGCTATCACGAAGTCCTGCTGCGGATGCCGGATACCAATGGGATACTGATCTCCCCCGATCAGTTCCTGCCCGTCGCGCAGGAGTTTGGTTTGTCCTCCCGGGTGGATCTGTGGGTGCTTGAGCATACGCTGCGCTTCCTGGCCGCGCATCGGGAAAGACTGCCCGGCCAGCGCTTTGCTATTAATCTGGCGCCTTCAACAGTGTGCCGGGTGCAGTTCCCGCTTGAGGTGAGCCGCGTGCTGGCGAAATACGCTATTGAGCCGTGGCAGCTGATCTTTGAAGTGACGGAGTGCAGCAACTTCTGCAACGCGGAGCAGGCGCTGCATATCCTCAGTCAGCTGCAGAAAATGGGGGTACGCATTGCGATTGATGATTTTGGTACCGGCTATGCAAGCTACGCGCGGCTAAAAAGCGTGGACGCAGATATTCTTAAAATCGACGGCGACTTCATCCGAAATATCGTCAACAACAGCCTGGATTATCAGATTGTGGCGTCTATCTGCCATCTGGCGCGCATGAAGAAGATGCTGGTGGTGGCGGAATATGTCGAGACCGAAGAGATACGTAGCGCGGTTCACGCGCTAGGTATCGATTATGTGCAGGGCTATCTGATTGGCAGACCGGCACCGCTTGAGTCACTGCTGGAAACAGAGGCGTCCTGCGCGGACGCCTGAACCGTTACGCGGCGACGTCGGCGCTCTCTTCCTCGATTTTGAGCAGCCAGCCGGTGACCGCTTCCCAGTACTGCTGCTCCTTTTCCAGGTCCAGCAGGACCAGCGCGTTCTGGCTGAACCAGTCGTGCGGGAAGCTCAACGTCCAGTGATGGTCGTCGGTTTTCAGCTTCAGCGTGGGCGGCGTGGTGGTCGCCTGACGCTGGTTATTGAGCAGCACGCCCAGACGCAGGAGCTGAATCAGCGGCAGGAACTGCTTTTTCTTAAACAGCGTGAAGCGCGGCAGGTCGTCGAGCTTGATGGCTTTGCGGTGATAGCGCACCAGGGTCGCCATCATGGTTTGCTGCTCCTGGTTGAAGCCAGGCAGATCGCTGTTTTGCAAAATATAGGCCGAATGGCGGTGCATCCCGCTATGGTTGATATTCAGACCCACCTCGTGCAGCATCGCGGCCCATTTCAGCAGCGCGGCAAGCTGCGGGTGCGCCAGCTTCGGATTCTGCTCTTCCCACTGTTCATACATCTGCACCGTGGTGTCCAGCACGCGCTTCGCCTGCTCGCGGTCGATGTTGTACTGGTTGGCCAGGCTTTGCGCGGTGCGGCTGCGAATATCCTGATGGCGGAAGCGGCCTTCCATTTCGTACAGCACGCCTTCGCGCAGCGCGCCGTCGGACAGGCGCAGCTCTTTAATGGCCAGCGCATCAAACACGCCGCAGAGAATGGCCAGCCCCGGCACGAAGACCGCCTTACGCTCGTCGGAAAGCCCCGGCAGGCTTAAGGCGTCAAAACTTTTATGCTTCAGCACTTCGTCGGTCAGCAGCGTCAGGCGTTCGGGCGTGATGAACCCATCTTTTTCACCCATTGCCAGCAGCACTTCATGCGCCGCCTTGATGGTGCCCGACGCGCCCAGCGCCACGTTCCAGCCCTGAATGCGGTACTGCCAGGCCAGGTTTTCCAGCTTCTGGACAGCCGCCATACGTGCACGCTGGAAGTTCTCGCGGGTGATGGTGCCGCCCGGGAAATACATCTGCGCGAAGCTGACGCAGCCCATACGGCGGCTTTCCACCAGGCGAGGCTCAAAGTCTTCGCCGATCACCAGCTCCGTAGAACCGCCGCCGATGTCGATCACCAGCTTGCGCCCTTTTTCCGGCTGGGTGTGCTCGACGCCCATGAAGATCAGACGCGCTTCCTCGTTACCGGAGATGATCTCAATCGGGTAGGGGATCACCTTTTCGGCCCGCTTGAGAAACTCTGGCGCATTCAGCGCCTGGCGCAGGGTGTGGGTGCCCACGATGCATACGCTGGAGGGCGAGAAGCCCTGCAGGCGTTCAGCAAACAGCGACAGGCAGTTTAACCCGCGCTCCATCGCCTCTTCGCTGAGCATGCTGCGTTCATCAAGGCCATCCGCCAGGTGTACGCGCTGCTTCAGACGACCGATGATCTGCAGCGCGCCATCCACCTCACGGGCGATGACCATGTGGAAACTGTTAGAGCCAAGATCGACCGCGGCGAATTCCTGCGGGCGTGGGGTCTTATCATTTATCGGCATAGGTTAATCGGGTTGCTCGAGTGATTTGATATAGTCGTAAATCGCCAGTTGCGACCGTACTTTACGGCGGTTGCCGCGCGGTACATAGCGGTTACTGAGTTCTTTGTCGATATAGCGCGCTTTCACCGTATCGCTGAACAGGATCTCGATAATGTCGAGAATACGCTGTTTCAGACGCGGATCCAGCAGCGGGGTTGCGACTTCAATTCGGTAGTCAATATTGCGCGTCATCCAGTCTGCCGAAGAGAGATAGACCTGTTTGTCGCCTGCATTATCGAAAATATAGACCCGATCGTGTTCCAGGTAACGGTCAACAATGCTGATCACCCGAATATTATCGCTGATGCCTTCCAGTTCCGGGATCAGCGAGCACATGCCGCGGATCAGCAGGTTAACCGGTACGCCAGAGCTGGACGCGGCGTACAGCCTGTCCACCAGTCCTTTGTCGACCAGATTGTTAAGCTTCAGGGTGATGCCGGACGACAGCCCTTTCTGGGCATTGGCAATCTCTTTATCAATCATATCGTACAGCAGACGGCGCGAGTTCTGCGGCGAGACCAGCAGATAGTCGAAGCTGACAGGGCGGTACGGATTCTCAATGAAGTTAAAGACCCGGCGTACCTCGTTGGTGATGCGCGCATCGGCGGTCAGCAGCGAGTAGTCGGTATAAATTCGCGCCGTTTTCTCGTTAAAGTTCCCGGTACCGATGTGGGCATAGCGCACCACGTCGTCGCCCTCTTTACGGGAGATCAGGAACAGCTTGGCGTGAATTTTGAGACCCGGCGCGGAGAAGATCACGTGCACGCCCGCTTCCGTCAGACGGCGCGCCCAGTGAATGTTCGCCTCTTCGTCGAAGCGGGCCTGCAGCTCAACCACCACGGTCACTTTTTTGCCGTTGTGCGCGGCGTGGATCATCGCATCGATGATGCGGGAATCTTTTGCCACGCGGTAGATGTTGATTTTGATCGCCAGCACGCTCGGGTCGAACGAGGCCTGTCGCAGCAGCTCCAGCACGTGTTCAAACGTGTGATACGGGTAGTAGAGCAGAACATCGCGCTCGCGAATGGCGTCGAACCCGTTGCGGAATTTATCAAACCACAGATGGCGCAGGCGCGGCAGCGGCTTGTTCACCAGATTGGCCTTGCCGACGTTCGGGAAGCCAATGAAGTCTTTAAAGTTGTGGTAACGGCCGCCCGGCACGATGGAGTCATAGCGCGAAATGGTCAGCTTCTCGCGCAGCATTTCTACCATGGCGTCCGGCATATCGCGCTGATAAACAAAGCGCACCGGCTCGGCCGTCAGGCGTTGTTTCAGGCTGGAGGACATCAGCTCCATCAGGCTGGCCTCCATCTCGTGCACCAGGTCATATTCGGCGTCACGGGTCATCTTCATCGAGTAGGCGTTTAGCGCATCGTAATCGAAGAAGCCTTTGAAAATGTCGTCGAGACAGTAGCGCAGGATGTTGTCCAGCAGGATCATCGGCTTGCGTCTGCGCGGGGTTTCCGGCGGCAGGTTCACGAAGCGCGGGACCTTGTCGGACGGGATCTCCAGCAGCGCGTAGCGAATGGATTCACCGCGAATAATTTCTACGGCCAGATAGGTGTAGTCATCTTTCAGGAACTGCACCAGATCGGTTTCGCGGTTGATGAGAATCGGGGTAATGTGCTGGCGCAGGTACTGTTTAAAATAGTGGCGCAGCCAGTTTTGTTGGTTAACGGAAAGCTGACGTTCGTTAATCAGGAAGATTTGATTGCGCGCCATCTCCAGCAGCAGTTCGTTATACAGGCCGTCAAATTCCTGATCGGCTTTCAACACGCGGGACTGGATTTTGCCCAGCAGATGCCGCGAGTGAGAGTTTAAGCCCTGTTCTTCGCTGATGATGATCCGTCTTTTCAGCTCGGCAAAGCGAACCTTGTAGAACTCATCCAGGTTGTTGGAATAGATGCCCAAAAAACGCATGCGTTCGATCAGCGGGTTACTTTTGTCAGCCGCTTCCTGGAGTACACGTTCGTTAAATGCTAACCAGCTTAGCTCTTTCTCGATATATAACTTTTCCTGACCCATTACAGCTCACACTCCAGTTCAATCACAGGACGTGGTAAATCCGTCTCGTCCTTATTATGGCGAGCATTTCCACGATATGTCCAACAGTGCCAGAAAAGTATGACAGTTATTTTTTTTGTTGGGGAATTTAGAAGGTTGGAGAAGGGAATATCGGGTAATGCAAGGTAGATGTCGGGTAAGCGCGGCGCCACCCGACATAACAAACTACTCTTCCGCCGCATGGCCCTGCGGGGGTAACTTCACGCCATGCAGCCAGGCAGCGCCGTCGCGCATTTCGAGGCGCCCGTCGACAAACCAGCTTACCACCAGCGGGTAAATGGCGTGTTCCTGGGTCTGCACGCGTTCGGTCACGTCTTCTTCGCTGTCGCCGTCAAAGACCGGGACTTTGGCCTGCAGGATCACCGGACCGCCGTCCAGCTCGTCGGTAACGAAATGCACGGAGGTGCCGTGCTCCTCATCGCCGTTTTCCAGAACCTGACGATGGGTGTGCAGGCCGGGATATTTCGGCAGAAGAGAAGGGTGAATATTCAGCAGACGTCCGGCGTAGTGCGCAACAAAAGCCGGGCTCAGAATGCGCATATAGCCCGCCAGCACCACGACGTCCGGTGCGTAGGCATCAATCTCCTGAACCAGCTCGCGGTCAAAGGCTTCACGCCCGGCGAACTGGCTGGCTTCCAGCGCGTGCGCGGGAATGTTCGCTTCCCGCGCGCGCTCAAGGCCGAACGCGTCGGCCTTGTTGCTGAATACTGCCCGAATGGTGCCGTTGATTTTCTTCTGTTTGCAGGCGTCAATGATGGCCTGCAAATTGCTTCCGTTGCCGGAAATGAGCACCACGATGTTTTTCATTCAATGACCACACGCTGTTCGGAATCGGAGGCTTTAATCGTACCGATTTTCCACGCGTTTTCACCTTTTTCGGTCAGCAGTTTAACCGCTTTATCCGCTTCGCTTGCCGGCAGGGCGATAACCATGCCCACGCCGCAGTTAAAGGTGCGGTACATTTCGTGAGAGCTCACGTTGCCTGCGGTCTGCAGCCAGTTAAACACGGCCGGCCACTGCCATGAGGATTCGTCGATTACGGCCTGGGTGTTGTCCGGCAGCACGCGCGGGATGTTCTCCCAGAAGCCGCCGCCGGTCAGGTGGGCGATAGCGTGCACGTCAACGTTCTCAATCAGTTCCAGCACGTTTTTAACGTAGATGCGGGTTGGCGCCAGCAGGTGGTCTGCCAGCGGTTTACCGTCAAGCTCGGTGGTCAGCGGGTCGCAGCCGCTCACTTCGAGAATTTTACGCACCAGAGAGTAGCCGTTGGAGTGTGGGCCGCTGGAGGCCAGCGCGATCAGCACATCACCATCCGCCACTTTGCTGCCGTCGATAATTTCTGATTTTTCTACTACGCCGACGCAGAAGCCCGCGACGTCATAATCTTCGCCGTGATACATACCCGGCATTTCAGCGGTTTCGCCGCCGACCAGCGCACAGCCGGACTGCAGACAGCCTTCGGCGATACCGTTAATGACGCTGGCCGCGGTATCCACGTCCAGTTTGCCGGTCGCGTAGTAATCGAGGAAGAACAGCGGCTCTGCGCCCTGAACCACCAGGTCATTCACACACATCGCGACCAGATCGATACCGATCGTGTCGTGACGTTTTAAATCCATCGCCAGGCGCAGCTTGGTGCCTACACCGTCAGTACCCGAGACCAGAACAGGTTCACGATATTTTTGCGGCAGCGCGCACAGTGCGCCGAATCCACCCAGACCACCCATCACTTCCGGGCGGCGGGTTTTTTTCACCACACCTTTGATTCGGTCAACCAGCGCATTACCTGCGTCAATATCAACACCGGCATCTTTGTAGCTGAGAGAAGTTTTGTTGGTCACGGCTCAAGTCCCCACGCGATTGCATAGCTAGTAAGAAAAATCGGCGCAATTCTAACAGTCCAGGCAAACGTTTGCGAGCCTATTCTCGGTGCGGGGATCTTTTTTTCTCTCTGGCTTAGGCAGGGCGACAAACTTGACTCTGTTCACGAAAATGAAACCGGTTTCGGCGTTCTGCTTGCAACGGCTATCCCCTTTGCACATCATCGAACTGAAACCGGTTTCTGTAATTGTTTTTGCAGAAAATAACGCAGAATGAGGGAAAGCAAATGTCAGGATTTAAAGCAGATTTTCTGTGGGGTGGTGCCGTTGCGGCGCATCAGCTTGAGGGCGGCTGGAAAGAGGGCGGCAAGGGCGTTAGCGTTGCCGATGTGATGACGGCGGGCGCGCACGGCGTACCGCGCGAAATCACCAACGGCGTGCTTGAGGGGAAAAATTACCCTAACCATGAAGCCATCGATTTCTACCACCGCTATAAAGAAGACATCAAACTCTTTGCCGAGATGGGGTTCAAATGCTTCCGTACCTCCATCGCCTGGACGCGTATCTTTCCGAAAGGTGACGAGCTTGAGCCGAACGAGGCCGGTCTGAAATTCTATGACGATCTGTTCGACGAGTGCCTGAAGTACGGCATCGAACCGGTGATTACGCTTTCCCACTTCGAGATGCCTTTCCACCTGGTCACGGAATACGGCGGCTGGCGCAACCGTAAGCTGATCGACTTCTTCGTTCGTTTTGCGAAAGTGGTTTTCCAGCGCTATCAGCATAAAGTGAAGTACTGGATGACCTTTAACGAGATCAACAACCAGGCCAACTTCCATGAAGATTTTGCGCCGTTTACCAACTCCGGGCTGAAGTACGCGCCGGGTGAAGATCGTGAGCCGGTGATGTTCCAGGCCGCGCACTATGAACTGGTGGCCAGCGCCCTGGCGGTGAGGGCGGGGCGCGAGATTAACCCGTCCCTGCAGATCGGCTGCATGATTGCCATGTGCCCCATCTACCCGCTGACCTGCGCGCCGGACGACATGATGATGGCGATGAACGCCATGCACCGCCGCTACTGGTTCACCGACGTCCATGTGCGCGGCAAGTATCCGCAGCATCTGCTCAACTACTTTGAACGTCGCGGCTTCGCGCTGGATATCACCGAAGAGGATAAAGTCGCGCTGACGCAGGGCTGCGTGGATTACATCGGGTTTAGCTATTATATGTCCTTCGCCACCAAGGCGACGGCGGACAACCCGCAGCTGGACTATGACGAAAGCAAGAGCCTGGTCTCCAACCCGTACGTGCAGAAATCCGACTGGGGGTGGCAGATTGACCCGGTGGGGCTGCGCTACTCCCTCAACTGGTTCTGGGATCACTACCAGCTGCCGCTGTTTATCGTTGAAAACGGCTTTGGCGCAATCGACGTGCAGGAGAGCGACGGCACGGTGAACGACCAGTACCGCATTGACTACCTGGCCGCCCACATCCGCGAGATGAAAAAAGCGGTGGTGGAGGATGGCGTCGATCTGATGGGCTATACCCCGTGGGGCTGTATCGACCTGGTGTCTGCCGGTACCGGTGAAATGAAAAAACGCTACGGCTTTATCTTTGTCGATAAAGACAATGAAGGCAACGGCACGCTGAACCGCAGCAAGAAAAAGTCGTTCGACTGGTATAAGCAGGTGATTGCGAGCAACGGCGATAACCTGTAATTGTCGGGTGGCGCTAACGCTTACCCGACCTACACTACACGTAGGCCCGCGTAAGCGTAGCGCCACCGGGCAAAACCTCGCACTTAAGCCGGAGACCTGTCTCCGGTTTTTTGTCTTTGCTTGATCCCTGTCAAGCAACATGGGTATGGCGCAATCCGAAAAAAGCGGTATAATCCCGCGATTTTTTTGCGGATGCCATTCAGAGGAGAAAGAGAATGAAGATTGTGGAAGTGAAACACCCACTCGTTAAACACAAGTTGGGCCTGATGCGTGAGCATGACATCAGCACGAAGCGTTTTCGCGAACTGGCCTCTGAAGTCGGCAGCCTGCTGACTTACGAAGCGACCTCCGATCTGGAGACAGAAAAAGTCACCATCGAAGGCTGGAACGGCCCGGTGCAGGTTGAGCAGATCAAAGGTAAGAAAATTACCGTTGTGCCAATCCTGCGTGCCGGTCTCGGCATGATGGAAGGCGTGCTGGAGCATGTGCCAAGCGCGCGCATCAGCGTGGTGGGGATCTACCGTAACGAAGAAACCCTCGAGCCAGTTCCTTACTTCCAGAAGCTGGTGTCCAACATCGACGAGCGTATGGCGCTGGTGGTTGACCCGATGCTGGCAACCGGCGGTTCAATGATTGCCACTATCGACCTGCTGAAAAAAGCGGGCTGCAGCAGCATTAAAGTGCTGGTGCTGGTTGCGGCACCGGAAGGGATCGCGGCACTGGAAAAAGCGCACCCGGACGTTGAGCTGTATACCGCCTCTATCGACCAGGGCCTGAACGAGCACGGGTACATCATCCCGGGGCTCGGCGATGCCGGCGATAAGATCTTTGGTACGAAATAATCGAATAACGATAAATAAGCCGACTTTGATAGTCGGCTTTTTTTTGAATAAAACACCAACAACGATACTACTCAGAGGAAAACACTATGACGCGCCGTGCTATCGGGGTGAGTGAAAGACCGCCGCTTTTACAGACTATCCCGCTTAGTTTGCAGCACCTGTTCGCCATGTTTGGCGCAACCGTGCTGGTGCCAATCCTGTTCCACATTAACCCGGCTACCGTACTGCTGTTCAACGGCATCGGTACGCTGCTGTATCTCTTTATCTGTAAAGGCAAAATCCCGGCATATCTCGGGTCGAGCTTCGCCTTTATCTCTCCGGTGTTATTGTTGCTGCCGCTGGGCTATGAGGTCGCGCTGGGCGGCTTTATCATGTGTGGCGTGCTGTTCTGCCTGGTCTCCTTCATCGTGAAGAAAGCCGGTACCGGCTGGCTGGACGTGATGTTCCCCCCTGCGGCGATGGGCGCCATCGTGGCCGTCATCGGTCTTGAGCTGGCGGGCGTGGCGGCGAACATGGCCGGCCTGCTGCCAGCAGACGGCCAGTCGCCGGATTCCAAAACCATTATCATCTCGCTGGTGACGCTGGGCGTAACGGTCTTTGGTTCCGTGCTGTTCCGCGGCTTTATGGCGATTATCCCGATCCTGATCGGCGTGCTGGCGGGCTATGCGCTCTCCTTTATGATGGGCGTGGTGGATACCACCCCGATTGCGCAGGCGCACTGGTTCGCGCTGCCTACCTTCTATACGCCGCGCTTCGAATGGTTTGCGATTTTCACCATTCTGCCTGCAGCGCTGGTGGTGATTGCAGAGCACGTCGGCCACCTGGTGGTGACGGCAAACATTGTCAAACGTGACCTGATCCGCGACCCGGGCCTGCACCGTTCCATGTTTGCGAACGGTTTCTCCACCATCATTTCCGGTTTCTTTGGATCTACGCCAAACACCACCTACGGTGAAAATATCGGCGTGATGGCGATTACCCGCGTCTACAGTACCTGGGTTATCGGCGGCGCGGCGATCATCGCCATTCTGCTCTCCTGCGTCGGCAAGCTGGCGGCAGCGATTCAGATCATCCCGGTGCCGGTGATGGGCGGCGTGTCTCTGCTGCTGTACGGGGTAATCGGTGCCTCCGGTATTCGCGTGCTGATTGAATCCAAAGTGGATTACAGCAAAGCGCAGAACCTGATCCTGACGTCGGTGATCCTGATTATCGGCGTGAGCGGCGCGAAGGTGCACATCGGGGCGGCCGAGCTGAAAGGCATGGCGCTGGCGACCATCGTCGGCGTGGGCCTGAGCCTCATTTTCAAGCTGATCTCCGTGATCCGCCCGGAAGAGGTGGTGCTGGACGCTGACGAAAGCGAAAAAGCGTCACAGTGATCCTTTAACCGGGCGGACGATCCGCCCGGTTCTCTCCTTGCAGGTTCCGTGTTAAACTCCATGCCGATTTTATGTCAGATCTGGTTGAGGTACTTCTGAACGGACCGGCACAGCTCTCTCTGCCACTCTATCTCCCTGACGACGAAACGTTTGCAAGTTTCTGGCCGGGTGATAACCCCTCTTTACTGGCTGCACTGCAAAACGTGCTGCGTCAGGAACACAGCGGATACATCTATATCTGGTCACGCGAAGGTGCGGGGCGCAGCCATCTGCTGCATGCCGCCTGTGCGGAGCTTTCGGCGCGCGGTGATGCGGTAGGCTATGTGCCGCTGGATAAACGAACCTGGTTCGTGCCTGAGGTGCTGGAGGGGATGGAACATCTTTCCCTGGTCTGCATCGATAACATCGAATGCGTGGCGGGGGATGAGCCGTGGGAAATGGCGATCTTTAACCTCTACAACCGCATTCTGGAATCGGGCAAAACCCGACTGCTGATCACTGGCGATCGCCCACCACGACAGCTGAATCTGGGCCTGCCGGATCTGGCGTCTCGCCTGGACTGGGGACAAATCTACAAGCTCCAGCCGCTGTCGGATGAAGATAAGCTTCAGGCGCTACAGCTGCGTGCAAAGCAGCGTGGGTTTGAGCTGCCGGAAGACGTGGGCCGTTTCCTGCTGAAGCGGCTGGACCGCGAAATGCGCACGCTGTTCGACACGCTGGATCAGCTCGATCGTGCCTCGATTACCGCCCAGCGCAAGCTGACCATTCCGTTTGTGAAAGATATTCTGAAGCTATAGTTGTGCCGGGTGCCGGCTGCGCCTTACCCGGCCTACATATGGCACCCGTAGGCCCGGTAAGCGCAGCGCCACCGGGCGAAACCATCAGAGGATCTCGAGCACGTCTTCCGGCGGGCGTCCAATGCGCGCCTGGCCGTTCGCCACCACAATCGGGCGCTCAATCAGCTTTGGATTTTCAACCATCGCCTGTATCAGCCGATCCTCGGAGAGACGGTCGTCATTCAGGTTAAGCGACGTATACAGATCTTCTTTCTTGCGCATCAGATCCCGTGCACTGCCCATGCCCAGCATATGCAGCAGCTGGCGGAGGGTTTGCGCGTCCGGTGGGGTGTCGAGGTACAGCACCACCTCCGGCTCCACGCCGTTAGACTTCAACAGGCTCAGGGTATCGCGGCTCTTGGAGCAGCGCGGGTTGTGATAAATTTTTACGGCGTCTGTCATGACGTGAATTCTCCTTGATTACATCTTCTCGTACGGCTTGAAGCGCTGCTGCAGGCCGCGAAGCTGATCGATACGCGCGTCGTATCGGGCCTGCTGGAGGCTGCCGAGTTTGACCTGCGAGCTGGCGCTGCTGAGCGCGGAAATGGCCTGATCGAGGCGGCCCACCAGGGCAAAGCCTTCGGCACGCGCCGCGAGCTCCTGGTCGCGGTTGCCAAGCTGGGCTTCCGCCTGAGCGAGCAGATCCCAGCCGTTTTGATCGTCTTTATTGTTAAAGGTGTAACGGTTCAGGATGGTCGCCGCTTCACCCGGCTGGCCGCCCTGCAGGTAAGCGTTCGCCAGGTTAAGCTGCAGCACCGGGTTGGTGCGGACGTCTTTCGCCCCTTTCAGGCGGTTAATCGCATCGGCAGGCTTCTTCTGCCCCAGATCGATATCCGTCGACAGATCGAGGTACCACGGGTTGTTCGGGTCGGCAGCCAGAAGCGGTTGCAGCGCTTTACGCGCCTCGTCGTATTTGCTGGCTTCCATCGCCTGGAGCGCCTGACCATACTGCGCGGCGTTTTTCTCACGCACGTTGCCTTTCGCCAGGGCATCCAGCAGGTCGCTGGTGAGCTGGTTACGCCCGGAATTGTACATCCCCAGCGTTCTCACTTTCGCCATGTAGAAATCCTGCGAAGACTGGACCACGACCGGGCGCATCTGGTTGGCACGGTTACGCGCGTCCGACAGACGGCTTTCAGGCAGCGGGTGCGTGAGCAAAATTTCCGGTGGACGGGAAGAATAACGCGCCTGATCGAGCAGTTTTTCGAGGAAGCTCGGCATGGCCTGCGGGTCAAAGCCTGAGCGCTGTAACACCTGGATGCCGATACGGTCCGCTTCCTGCTCGTTTTGTTGGGTAAAGCTGATCATCCCCTGGCGCGTCCCGGCCAGCGTACCGGTCAGCGCCGCCATCCCGGCCTGCGGGCTGGCCATCGCCAGCAGAATGGAACCCAGTGCGCCCACCCAGGTGAGGGGAGCGTTACGTTTCTGGTCTTCCATCGCACGCGCCAGGTGCCGCTGGGTGACGTGCGAAATTTCGTGCGCCATGACCGAGGCCAGCTGGCTTTCGTTGTCCGAATAACGGAATAACGCCGAATGCAGCACCACGTTACCGCCAAAGAAGGCGAAGGCGTTGATTTCGTCATTATTGATTAAATAGAAATGGAAGGGGGTTTTTACCGAGTCGGCGTGCGCTACCAGGCGCATTCCCAGCCCGTTTATGTACTGTACCAGCAAAGGGTCGTTAATCAGCGGGGCGCTGCCGCGCAGCTGGCGAACATAGTAGTCGCCCATTTGCATCTCTTGCCCAATAGATAGCGTGCTTCCTGCCGTGGTGCCCATGTCCGGCAATGTATCGGACGAGTCAGCAAAAGCGGGCAACACCTGACCGACCGTCACCGCGGCAATCAGTGTTGCAACCAGTGTTTTTCTCAACTGCCTGAACATAACCACTGTCCTGTATGTTAGATGTGCTAGTTTGACCGATGAACCGGCATATCGTTCATCTCTGCTGCCCTGCGAGTGTAGCCGTGTTGTAGCATGAAGAAAATCCCATTCATCAGGCTTTTGCGGATTGCGATCGGGATACAAAAAGCGAAAGTCTTTTTTGTGACAGTTAGATACAATTCACCGTCTCACTCCCGCCATTCGATTCAGGGAAGGGTTGTATGCTCGAAATGTTAATGCAGTGGTACCGGCGTCGGTTCAGCGACCCGGAAGCCATTGCTTTGTTGGTTATTCTGGTCGCCGGGTTCGGTATCCTGTTCTTCTTCAGCGGCCTGCTCGCCCCTCTGCTGGTAGCGATTGTGCTGGCGTACCTGCTGGAGTGGCCAACGGCGCGCCTGGAAAATATTGGGTGTTCCCGCCGCTGGGCGACCAGCATCGTGCTGGTGCTGTTTGTCGGCATCCTGCTGTTGATGGCCTTTGTGGTGATGCCGGTAGCCTGGCAACAGGGAATTAACCTGATCCGCGATATGCCCGGCATGCTGAATAAGCTTTCTGATTTCGCCGCCACGCTGCCGCGCCGTTATCCTGCGCTGATGGATGCCGGGATTATCGACGCGATGGCCGAAAATATGCGCGCCCGCATCATGACGATGGGCGATTCGGTGGTGAAGTACTCTCTGGCGTCCCTGGTCGGACTGCTGACGCTGGCGGTCTACCTCGTGCTGGTGCCGCTGATGGTCTTCTTCCTGGTGAAAGATAAAGACCAGATGCTCAACGCCGTACGCCGTATTCTGCCGCGCAACCGCGGGCTGGCGGGGCAGGTCTGGGAAGAGATGAACCAGCAGATCACCAACTACATACGCGGCAAGGTGCTGGAGATGATTGTGGTGGGGGGCGCCACCTGGATTGGCTTCCTGATTTTCGGCCTGAACTACTCGCTGCTGCTGGCCGTGCTGGTCGGATTTTCGGTTTTGATCCCCTACATCGGCGCGTTTGTGGTGACCATTCCGGTGGTTGGCGTGGCGTTGTTCCAGTTTGGGCTGGGTACCGAGTTCTGGAGCTGCTTCGCGGTGTATCTGATTATTCAGGGGCTGGACGGTAACCTGCTTGTACCGGTGCTGTTCTCCGAAGCGGTGAACCTGCATCCGCTGGTGATTATCTTATCGGTGGTGATTTTCGGCGGGCTGTGGGGATTCTGGGGCGTGTTCTTCGCCATTCCGCTGGCGACGCTGATTAAAGCGGTCGTCCACGCGTGGCCGGATGTGCCGGCGGTAGAAGAGCAGTAAGTTTTGCCGGGTGGCGCTGCGCTTACCCGGCCTATTTATCCTTGTAGGTCGGGTAAGGCGAAGCCGCCACCCGACACTCACTTTCAGGCACTTTCTTTCAGCCAGTTCAACACCACGTCGTGGTGGTTGCTGGTTTTGAAGTCGTCAAACACGTGTTCAACTTTACCGTCGGCGTCAATCAGGAAGCTGATGCGGTGAATACCGTCGTAGGTTTTACCCATAAACGTCTTCTCGCCCCAGACGCCGAACTGCTCGCATACCTGATGATCTTCGTCAGAAAGCAGCGTGAAGTTCAGCAGCTCTTTTTCAGCAAATCGTGACAGCTTTTCTGGTTTATCGGTGCTGATACCCAGCACTTCCACGCCGACTTTTTTCAACTCATCCATGTTATCGCGTAAGCCGCAGGCCTGTACGGTGCAGCCGGGGGTCATGGCTTTCGGGTAGAAATAGACCAGAACACGCTGTCCCTGGAAGTCGGTCAAATTTACTTGCTCGCCGTCTTGATCCGGTAAGCTAAATTTCGGTGCGATGTCACCGGCTTTCAGTGGATTCATTACTCAACTCCATCCTGTTCGTGCTGCGAATAATTGACGACGCTTATACTGCCCTGCGCGTTTAATTCTGTACAGAGGGCTTTGAACGCTTGCTCGATATTTGACGCATCCTGTGACGCAGGACTGTGCGCGGTAATTTGAATAAAGAGCGTGGGAACCGTGCTTGCGTCGCCCGGCTGTGTGCGGGAAACGAGCTCGGCGATGTTCATCTGATGGCTGTCAAACAGCGCGGTGAAGCGCTCAATCAGATGTGGAGAATCAGGCACTTCAACCTGCACCCAGACGGTAGAAGGCATGGCCGGGCGAGGGCGCGCGGTGGTGCGCTTCATGACGATCAGCAAGTCCAGCTCGGCACCTTTCAGCGGCAGGGTCGATTCAATCAACGTGATGGCGTTCCATGTCCCTGAAAGCAACATAATGAATGTGAACTCTTCGCCGAGCATGGCCAAACGGCTGTCTTCAATATTACAGCCGCAACTGCTTACGTGGCGGGTGATGGTGTTCACGATACCCGGCCTGTCGGCACCCAGCGCAGTGATAACCAGGTAATGTTGTGATGAGGTTGTCAAACCTGTTCTTCCTTTGCATGGTTAAGTCTTCCTAAGGAAAGCATAAAAAAAACATGCATACAACCGCCTGAGGGCCTCAGGTCGCTTGCTTTTATTACAGTTCCAAACGTACCATTGAGACTCTTGTTCGCACAGAGGATGGCTCATGTTCACGGGAAGTATTGTCGCGCTTGTAACACCGATGGATGAAAAAGGTAACGTCTGCCGGTCTAGCATGAAGAAGCTGATTGATTACCATGTCGCCAATGGAACCTCGGCGATCGTTTCGGTAGGGACTACCGGTGAATCTGCAACGCTGAGCCACGACGAGCACGGCGATGTGGTTATGCTGACCCTGGAACTGGCTGACGGACGTATTCCGGTCATCGCGGGCACAGGCGCGAATGCCACCGCAGAAGCGATCAGCCTGACTAAACGTTTTAACGACAGCGGCATTGTCGGCTGTCTGACGGTGACCCCTTACTACAACCGTCCTACTCAGGAAGGTTTGTTCCAGCACTTCAAAGCCATCGCTGAACATACTGACTTGCCACAAATTCTGTATAATGTGCCGTCCCGTACCGGTTGCGATATGCTGCCGGAAACCGTTGGTCGTCTCTCGGAAGTCAAAAATATTATCGGTATTAAAGAGGCGACAGGGAACTTAAGCCGCGTTCATCAGATCAAAGAGCTGGTTTCAGACGACTTTATCCTGTTGAGCGGTGATGATGCGACCGCGCTGGACTTTATGCAGCTCGGTGGCCATGGCGTGATCTCCGTAACGGCAAACGTTGCGGCGCGCGATATGGCTGAAATGTGCAAACTGGCCGCGGCCGGTCACTTTGATGAAGCGCGTGTCATAAATCAGCGTCTGATGCCGCTGCACAATAAATTATTTGTCGAACCCAATCCGATCCCAGTGAAATGGGCATGTAAGGAGTTGGGGCTTGTAGCAACCGACACGCTGCGTCTGCCAATGACACCGATTACCGACCACGGTCGTGATATCGTCAGGGCAGCGCTGAAGCATGCCGGTTTGCTGTAAAGTTTAGGGAGATTTGATGGCTTATTCAGTACAGAAGTCGCGCCTGGCGAAGGTTGCGAGTGTTTCGCTTGTTATGCTGCTCGCTGCCTGTAGTTCAGACTCGCGCTACAAGCGCCAGGTGAGCGGTGATGAATCCTATCTGGATGCGACCCCGCTTGCTGAACTTCACGCACCGGCTGGTATGATCCTGCCGATTCAGAACGGCGATTATAATATTCCCGTGACCAACGGCAGCGGCCTGGTCGGTAAAGCGCTTGATATTCGTCCACCAGCACAGCCTCTGGCGCTGGTGAGCGGGGCGCGTACCCAGTTCACCGGTGATACGGCGTCTCTGATGGTTGAGAGCGCGCGCGGTAGCACCCTGTGGCCGCAGGTTGTCAGCGTCATTCAGGCGAAGAACTACACCATCGATAAACGCGATGATGCCAGCCAGACGTTAACCACCGACTGGATCGAATGGAACCGTCTGGATGAAGACCAGCAGTACCGCGGTCGTTATCAAGTCTCCGTTAAACCACAGGGTTATCAGCAGGCGGTTAACGTTAAGCTGTTGAACCTGGAGCAGGCGGGTAAACCGGTTGCGGATGCCGCATCCCTGCAGCGTTACAGCACCGAAATGCTGAACGTGATTGCCGCAGGCCTGGATAAAAACGCGACCGATGCTGCCAACGCCGCGCAGAGCCGCAACGGTGTGACCTTCGATGTCCAGAGCGGCGCGGATGATACCGGCCTGCCAATGCTGGTGGTGCGTGCACCGTTTAACCAGACCTGGCAGCGTCTGCCAGCGACGCTGGAAAAAGTGGGCATGAAAGTGACCGACAGCACCCGCTCAACCGGCAGCATGACGGCAACCTATAAGCCGCTCTCCGACAGCGCGTGGCAGGAACTGGGCGCGAAAGATCCTCAGCTTGCCTCCGGTGACTACAAGATTCAGGTCGGTGACCTTGATAACCGCAGTAGCCTGCAGTTTATCGATCCAAAAGGTCACACGCTGACCCAGTCGCAGAACGATGCGCTGGTCGCTGTCTTCCAGGCAGCATTCAGCAAATAAATACGAGGGCTGGTGAATCCAGCCCTTTTTATTTTCGTGCTACGCAAACGTGTGCGTGGCATAATATCCCCAGTTTTGAACACAAATCATCACACCAGGAGTAATGAAGATGCAGAAGCAAGCTGAGTTGTATCGTGGCAAAGCGAAGACCGTATACAGCACGGAAAACCCGGATCTGTTGGTGCTCGAGTTCCGCAATGATACGTCAGCAGGGGATGGCGCGCGCATTGAGCAGTTCGATCGTAAAGGCATGGTGAACAACAAGTTCAACCACTTCATTATGACCAAACTGGCCGAAGCGGGTATCCCGACTCAGATGGAAGCGTTGCTGTCCGATACGGAATGTCTGGTGAAAAAACTGGATATGGTTCCGGTTGAGTGCGTTATTCGTAACCGCGCGGCGGGCTCCCTGGTGAAGCGTCTGGGCATTGAAGAAGGTATCGAACTGAATCCACCGCTGTTCGATCTGTTCCTGAAAAACGACGCCATGCACGACCCGATGGTCAATGATTCCTACTGCGAAACCTTCGGCTGGGTGAACAAAGAGAACCTGGCGCGCATGAAAGAGCTGACCTACAAAGCCAACGACGTGCTGAAAAAATTGTTTGATGACGCGGGCCTGATCCTCGTCGACTTTAAGCTGGAGTTTGGTCTGTTCAAAGGCGAAGTGGTGCTGGGCGATGAGTTCTCACCGGACGGTAGCCGCCTGTGGGACAAAGAAACCCTGGATAAAATGGACAAAGACCGCTTCCGTCAGAGCCTGGGTGGCCTGATTGAAGCGTACGAAGCGGTTGCTCACCGTTTAGGCGTTAAGCTCGACTAACTCCCTCACTTGCCAAAGGATGTTCGCATCCTTTGGCGTCTTACCTTTGTTTCCTATGGTAATCTTGCCGTTAACCGCCTACGATCATAGCTATTATAAATGGAATAGTTAGAGGTGGTTATGCGCTGGCAAGGGCGTCGTGAAAGTGACAATGTAGAAGACAGACGCAGTGATGGCGGCGGCGGTCCTTCCATGGGCGGACCCGGCTTCCGCTTACCCAGCGGCAAGGGCGGTATCATTCTGCTGATAGTGGTGCTGGTCGCGGGCTATTACGGCGTCGATCTCACCGGGTTAATGACCGGTCAGCCGCTGCAACAGCAGCAGCATTCTCAGCGCTCCATCAGCCCGAATGAAGATGAAGCGGCCAAATTTACCTCCGTGATCCTCGCCACAACGGAAGACACCTGGGGTCAGCTGTTTGAGAAGATGGGGCGTACCTACCAGCAGCCGAAGCTGGTGATGTACCGGGGCGCAACCCGCACCGGATGCGGCACCGGACAGTCCGTGATGGGGCCGTTCTACTGCCCGGCGGACGGCACCGTCTATATCGATCTCTCCTTTTACGATGACATGAAACGCAAGCTTGGCGCTGACGGCGATTTTGCCCAGGGCTACGTGATCGCGCATGAAGTCGGCCATCACGTGCAAAAGCTGCTGGGGATTGAGCCAAAAGTGCGCCAGCTGCAGCAAAATGCGTCGCAGGCTGACGTGAACCGCCTGTCCGTTAAAACGGAGCTGCAGGCGGACTGCTTCGCGGGCGTCTGGGGCCACAGCATGCAGCAGCAGGGCGTGCTGGAATCCGGCGATCTTGAGGAGGCGCTGAATGCCGCTCAGGCGATCGGTGACGACCGTCTTCAGCAGCAGAGCCAGGGGCGCGTCGTGCCGGACAGCTTCACTCACGGTACTTCGCAGCAGCGCTACAGCTGGTTTAAACGCGGTTTCGACAGCGGCGACCCGGCGCAGTGTAATACCTTCGGCAAAGCGATGTAATGCTGGCGTTTGAACAGCTGATACGCGAGCTTGAGCGCACCGGCCATCGTCGGCTGGTGGTGCTCAGCGGTGAGGCGCAGTGGACGTTGAGTCAGGCGACTGACCTGCGTAATGCCCTGCCGGGAGACTGGCTGTGGCTGGATGACAATCCCTCAAAAACCCTCAGCGGACTGCTGGGACGCGAATACCTTCACGCCGTTTTTGACGCGCGCGCCGGGTTTGACGTCTCAGCCTTCGCCGCGCTCAGCGGGACGCTGCGCGCCGGAAGCCTCCTGGTGCTGCTGGTTCCTCCGCTTGCTGACTGGGCCGACAGGCCAGACAGCGATTCTTTGCGCTGGAGCGACAGCGCGGAGCCGATCGCCACTCCACACTTTGTGCACCACTTCTGCCGGACGCTTGCCGCCGATTCGGATGCGATTGTCTGGCAACAGCATCGTCCTTTGTCCGTTCCCGTTGCGCCGGATTTACCCGCCTGGCAGCCTGCCAGCGGCGCACCGCAGCGCGAGCAGGCGGAGATCCTCGACGCGCTTCTGACCATGCCTGCGGGCATCGCTGCCGTAACGGCACCGCGCGGGCGAGGAAAGTCAGCGCTGGCGGGGATGCTGCTCAATAGCATTCAGGGGAGTGCGGTGGTCACGGCACCGGCTAAAGGGGCAACGGATGTCATTGCGCGCTTTGCGGGCGAGCATTTCCACTTTATGGCCCCGGATGCGCTGCTGGCCTCCACGCTGCAGGCCGACTGGCTGATTGTCGATGAAGCGGCTGCCATCCCGGGCCCGCTGCTGGAGAAGCTGGTGACGCGCTTTTCGCGCGTATTATTAACCACCACGGTGCAGGGCTATGAAGGGACGGGCAGGGGATTCCTGCTGAAGTTCTGCGCCCGTTTCAGCGGACTGCGGCATTATGCCTTATCGACCCCCATTCGCTGGGCCGCCGGATGTCCGCTTGAGCGGTTCGTGGCAAATGCTCTGTTATTTGATGATGCGCTTATCGATCGCAAACCGGAAGGTGAGGTTCGTATAACGCCGCTGGCGCCGCGGATGTGGGAGAGCGACCCGGCACGCGCGGCAAGCGTTTATGAACTGCTGTGTGCTGCACACTACCGCACGTCACCACTCGATTTACGCCGGATGATGGACGCGCCCGGCCAGCACTTTGCTGTTGCAGAGACGGGGGCTGATATTGCAGGCGCGCTCTGGCTGGTGGAAGAGGGCGGGTTGTCACCGGAACTTAGCCGCGCCGTGTGGGCGGGATACCGGCGTCCACGCGGGAATCTCGTGGCGCAGTCGCTGGCGGCGCACGGCGGCTCTCCGCTCGCGGCGACGCTGAAAGGGCGACGGGTTAGCCGCATTGCGGTTCACCCCCTGCGCCAGCGGGAAGGCATCGGGCAACGGCTTATCCTTAGCGCCAGCGGGGAAGATTATCTGTCGGTGAGTTTTGGTTATACCGACGAGCTGTGGCGTTTCTGGCAGCGGTGCGGGTTTGTGCTGGTGCGGATGGGGAGCCATCGGGAAGCCAGCAGCGGCTGCTACACGGCGATGGCGCTGCTGCCGCTGAGCGAGGCCGGGCGTCGGCTGTGCGCGCAGGAACATCACCGTTTATGCCGGGATATGCGCGTCCTGTCGGCCTGGAACGGTGAAAAGATCCCGGTGGACGACGGCTGGGAAGCTACCCTTAATAGTGATGACTGGCGGGAGCTGGCGGGGTTTGCTTTTGCCCATCGCGCGTTTTCAACCTCGGTTGCCGCGCTGACGCGGTTGTTGCTCACCGTTGATATGCCGCTTCCGGCCCTGCGGGGGAAACTAGCAGGGAAAACGGATGAGCTCGGGCGAAAAGCGTTGCTGGCAAAGCTGCGCTCTGAAACCGCGCAAGCGCTTGAAAGCCTTGATTATCCGCGCTGCCAGCAGTTGAAGGAAGCCATTTTGCAATGGCAATTTTTTCAATGACTTCTTCAGTAAAGTGGCATGGTCATTCCCGCCGGGAGGCGTAGAATCCAGGTCATCTATTAAGGAGACCACCATGAAACATGACCATTTTGTTGTTCAAAGCCCTGACAAACCGGCTAAACAGTTACTGCTTCTGTTTCATGGGGTTGGCGATAATGCCGTCAATATGGGGCAGATTGGCAGCTGGTTTGCGCCCGTTTTCCCGGAAGCGCTGATTGTCAGCATCGGCGGCGTAGAGCCATGCGGCCCGAACGGGCGCCAGTGGTTCTCGGTTCAGGGCGTGACGGAAGAGAACCGTCAGGCGCGTATCGACGCCATCATGCCGACCTTTATCGACGTCATCCGCTACTGGCAGCAGCAGAGCGGCGTAGGAGCCGAAGCGACCGCGCTGATTGGCTTCTCGCAGGGGTCAATCATGTCGCTGGAAAGCGTAAAGGCACAGCCGGGTCTGGTTTCACGGGTGATCGCGTTTAACGGCCGTTTTGCGACGTTACCGACAAGCGCAACCACGCAGACCACGATCCACTTAATCCACGGCGGTGAAGACCGGGTGATTGAGCTCTCGCATGCGGTTGCTGCCCAGGAAGCGCTGATGCGTGAGGGTGGGGATGTGACGCTTGATATCGTTGACGATCTGGGCCACGCCATTGACGACCGCAGCATGCAGTTTGCGCTTGACCATCTGCGCTATACCGTACCGAAGCACTACTTTGATGAAGCACTCAGCGGCGGTAAGCCGGATGACGATGATATTGTTGAGTTTATGTGATTCTTCCCCCTCTCCCATGGAGAGGGGGAATCGGATCGATTACTTCTTCTGATCCTTCTTCGGCCAGTCGTCGTCATCGTCCCACTTGTCGTTGAAATCACGGTGCGGGGGAAGATCCGGCTTGTTGGCGAGAAATTTTTTATGGTCCACGCGCTTAAGGTCTTTAATCACGTTCAGCAATACGCCGACCAGAAAAACCAACACCAGAACCCACCAGTACTTTGAAAGCCAATCCATTCGCTATTCCTCTCAGAGCGTTCGTCAGGCGACGATTTGCTCCATAATACGTTGATACATACGGGCCAGCAGTTGTAAATCTGCCGCATTGACACACTCATTTATTTTATGAATGGTTGCGTTCACTGGCCCCAGTTCGACAACCTGAGCACCCATACGGGCGATAAAGCGTCCGTCTGAGGTACCACCCGTTGTCAGCAGCTGTGGCTTAATTTCATTATAGTGCTCGATGGCGTTCACCACCGCATCCACCAGTTTACCGCGCTGCGTCAGGAACGGCTGGCCGGAAAGCCACCACTCCACGGTGTAACGCAGCTGATATTTTTCCAGCAGGGCGATAACGCGCGCCTTGATCATCTCATCGGTCAGTTCCGTGCTGAAGCGGAAGTTGAACTGGACGACGTAATCCCCCGGGATCACGTTATTGCTGCCGGTCCCGGCCTTGACGTTCGCAATCTGCATGCTGGTCGGCGGGAAGAACTCGTTGCCCTTATCCCACTCAATCGCCACCAGCTCGCTCAGCATTGGCGCGGCGCGGTGGACCGGGTTATCGGCCAGATGCGGATACGCAACGTGCCCCTGAACGCCGTGAATGGTCAGGTTACAGGTCAGCGAGCCACGGCGACCGTTTTTGACGACGTCACCCACCACTTCGGTACTGGACGGCTCACCGACCAGGCAGTAGTCGAGACGCTCGTTGCGGGCCATCAGCGCTTCGACGACCTTCACGGTGCCGTTGTGCGCGCTGGCTTCTTCGTCGGAGGTGATCAAAAACGCGAGGCGGTTTTTGTGGTTCGGATGCTGCGCCACAAAGCGCTCTGCCGCCACGACCATCGCCGCCAGAGAGCCTTTCATGTCTGCCGCGCCGCGGCCAAACAGCATGCCATCGCGAATGGTCGGCTCAAACGGCGGGTTAATCCAGCGATCCGCGTCACCGGCGGGAACGACGTCAGTATGCCCGGCGAAGGCAAGCGTTTCGCCCTGTCCGCGCCACGCCCAGAAGTTCTGGGTATCGCCAAAGTCCATGCGTTCAACGGTAAAACCGATGGCACGCAGGCGTTCAATCATAAGAGCCTGACAACCTGCGTCGTCCGGGCTAAGGGAAGGACGGCGAATAAGCTGCTGAGTCAGCTCAATGACCGGGCATGACATAAACTACACCTCAACGAAAAAAGTCGGAATAAAGGGTTTCACTGAAACCCAGCAGCATAGGCTGCCCTGGCGCGCAGAGCAATGGGCGTTTGATAATTGCCGGCATCTCGAGCATCAGTTTTGCCGCGCTGTCGGCATCGGTGATGCTGGCGCGCAGTGAGTCGTCCAGTTTACGCCAGGTGGTGCCGCGGGTGTTCAGCAGGGCTTCCCAACCCAGTTCGCGGATAGCGCTATGCAGAAATTCTGCATCGAGCCCGTCGGCACGGTAATCGTGGAAGCGGTACTCCACGCTGTTAGCGTCCAGCCAGCGGCGGGCTTTTTTGATGGTGTCGCAATTTTTAATGCCGTACATCACAACCATGGTGAATCCTTTTGATGTTCTGATAATTAAATGTTCAGTAAATTCGAAGATATATCCTTAAGTGGAATATAACACATTCAGGAATCGTCTGGATTAATGTGTCTTCTTAATTCGACTCACAACTGTACGCTGAATATTCTTTCATCATTTAAGCATAGATGTCCATAAACTTTAAAAACCCAATAAAGTCAGCCAATAAAATAAAACTCACCCGTCCGTAGGGTTATTTCAAAATATTGCTGGCCGTCACAAAAAATTGAGGTCTCTCCGTTCATATTTATCATAAATCCCCGCAGGACGTGGGGTACAATCACAGCAATTGGTTAAATAGTCTTCACAATGATGGTACGTTTTTGTAGAATGCGCATAATAATAAGAGAGGTTGTTATGATTGAACGTGAACTGGGGAACTGGAAAGATTTTATCGAAGGCATGCTTCGTAAATGACATTCAGTAAGAATTGCAAGAGCACTAAAATAAGTAAAATAACCATAGTGTGAATTAATCACACAATAAAAAGGCGGCCGATAAAGCCGCCTTTTTTTATTTCAACCACTTACTCAGGACGTTCCTTCAGCGGGAAGCGGCGACGCACCAGCACAAAGAACAGCGGAACGAAGTAAATGGCCAGAATGGTGGCCGAAATCATGCCGCCCATCACCCCCGTCCCGACCGCATGCTGGCTGCTGGAGCCTGCACCCGTACTGGTTGCCATTGGCAGAACACCAAAGACAAACGCCAGCGACGTCATCAGAATCGGACGCAGGCGCTGACGGCAGGCGTGCAGCGTGGCGGCCATCAGCTCGTGGCCTTTGGCATTCATCTCGTTGGCAAACTCAACGATCAGAATGGCGTTTTTCGCCGACAGCCCAATGACGGTGAGCAGGCCCACCTGGAAGTAGACATCGTTCTCCAGGCCGCGCATCCAGGTCGCCAGCAGCGCACCGATAACCCCAAGGGGCACGACCAGCATGACCGAGAACGGGACCGACCAGCTCTCATACAGGGCGGCAAGGCAGAGGAAGACCACCAGCAGAGAGAGCGCGTAAAGGGCGGGGGCCTGCGCCCCGGAGAGACGCTCCTGGTAAGACATGGCCGTCCACTCGAGACCAAAACCGGCGGGCAGCTGTTGCACCAGTTTTTCCATGGTGTCCATGGCGGTACCGGTGCTGACGCCCGGCGCGGCTTCCCCGACGATTTCAACCGCAGAATAGCCGTTATAGCGTTCCAGGCGTGGCGATCCGCTCTCCCAGTGCGAACTGGCAAAGGCGGAGAACGGCACCATGCCGCCAGCATTATTTCTGACAAACCAGCGGTTAATATCATCCGGCAGCATGCGGAACGGCGCGGCGGACTGGACATACACTTTTTTCACGCGGCCGCGATCCATAAAGTCATTCACATAGCTCGACCCCCACGCCGTTTGCAGGGTGTCGTTGATATCGTTGATCGACACACCCAGCGCCTGCGCCTTACGCTGATCGATATCAACCTGAAGCTGCGGGCTGTCGTCGAGGCCGTTATGGCGAACGCGGGTCAGGCCGGGATCGTTGCCTGCCAGCGCTAACAGCTTATCGCGTGCCGCCATCAGCGCCGTGTGGCCCGCCCCGGCGTGATCCTGCAGCTCCATATCGAACCCGGCTGAACTGCCCAGGCCGCTTATCGCCGGCGGGCTGCTGGCAAAGACGCGCGCTTCTTTGATGTGCGCAAAGGCTTTTGTCGCACGTTCAATGATGGCAAACGAGGTGCCCGTCCGGGTATCGCGTTCGTCCCAGTCCTTCAGGCGGACAAACATGCGGGCAACGTTCTGCCCGTTTCCGCCCGGGCCGGAACCGACGGTGGAGAAGACCGAGACAACGTTATCTTTCTCTTTGGTGAAGAAGTACTGCTCCACTTTCTGCACCACTTTCAGCGTCTGCTGCTGCGTTGCGCCGCTCGGAAGCTGCACCGAGGTGGTGAACATCCCCCGGTCTTCCATCGGCAGGAACGAGGTGGGCAGGTGCAGGAACAGCCACACCATCCCGCCCAGCAGCACAACGTAAATCATCATCCAGCGCAGACTGCGGTGCAGTACGCGACCAACGGCAGATTCATAGCGCGCGGCGTTGCGGTTGAACATCCGGTTAAACCAGCCGAAGAACCCTTTCTGCCCGTGATGCTCCCCTTTGTGCAGCGGTTTCAGAATGGTGGCGCACAGCGCGGGGGTGAGGATCAGCGCGACCAGCACGGAGAGCACCATCGCCGAGACGATGGTGATCGAGAACTGGCGGTAAATCGCCCCGGTGGTGCCGCCAAAGAAGGCCATCGGGATAAAGACGGCCGACAGCACCATCGCAATCCCGACCAGCGCCCCCTGAATTTGCCCCATGGACTTGCGCGTCGCCTGGCGCGGAGAGAGCCCTTCTTCGCTCATGATGCGCTCGACGTTTTCAACCACCACGATGGCATCATCCACCAGAAGGCCGATCGCCAGCACCATCGCAAACATCGTCAGGGTATTAATGCTGTACCCGAAGGCGTAGAGTACCGCAAAGGTCCCCAGCAGCACGACGGGGACGGCAATGGTGGGGATCAGCGTCGCGCGGAAGTTTTGCAGGAACAGGTACATGACCAGGAACACCAGCGCGATGGCTTCCAGCAGAGTCTTCACCACGTCCTCAATGGAGGCTTTAACGAAGGAGGTGGTTTCATAGGCGACTTTGTACTCCAGCCCGTGCGGGAAATACTGCGACAGCTCGTCCAGACGGTCTAACACCAGTTTTGCCGTCGCCATTTCGTTCGCGCCGGAGGCCAGCTTAATCCCCAGACCGGAGGCCTGATTGCCGTTAAAGCGGCTCAGGTAGTCGTATTTCTCCGCCCCCATTTCCACCGTGGCGACATCGCCCAGACGCACTTCCGACCCGTCCTGATTCACGCGCAGGGTGATATTGCGGAACTGGTCCGGCGTCTGCAGCAGGGATTGCGAATTAATGGTGGCGTTCAGGGCTTGCTTATCAACGGAAGGCGTTCCCCCCAGTTGCCCCACGGCAATCTGGGCGTTCTGGGCTTTAATGGCATCCGTCACGTCGGTTGCCGTCATTTGGTAGCTGTTCAGCTTGTTGGGATCGAGCCAGATACGCATGGAGTACTGTGAGCCGTAGGCGTCGATATCCCCGACGCCGTTGATCCGGCTGATGGGATCCTGAATATTACTGGCGACGTAGTCCGCGATGTCCTGTTTATCCATCGAGCCATCTGTCGAGACAAAGGCGATGGTCAATATGTTGGTATCGCCGGTTTTACGCACGGTCACGCCCTGGTTTTGCACCGCCTGGGGCAGCTTGCGCATCGCCGACTGCAGCTGGTTTTGGACCTGCTGCACCGCTTCGTCCGGGTCGGTGCCCGCCTTAAAGCTCAGGGTCACCGTCGCCTGTCCCGTGGCGCTGCTTTGCGAGGACATGTACATCAGGTTATCCAGACCCGTCATGTTCTGCTCGATAACCTGCGTCACGGTATTTTCCAGCGTCTGAGCGGACGCGCCGGGGTAGTTTGCGGTGACGCGCACGTTCGGCGGTGCCAGGTCGGGGTATTGCTCAACGGGAAGTGACGTAATCGCCAGGACACCTGTCAGACACAACAGGATGGCAAGCACCCAGGCAAAAATGGGGCGATCGATGAAAAAATTCGCCATGAAAGTGTGACCTCGTTTTGCTGCACGTCATTATTGTTTATTGCCCGCATAACTTTAGCGGTAAGGCCCAGGTCAAACGTGGAGAAATAAAGGAGATAGTGTAAATTATCATGCGCTTTTCCCTGCGCTTCCCTCTTTACCGTTATTTACCCGTTAACGGCGTGGGCGCCGGAAACGTCACGCTGACCAGCGTGCCGCCGTTTTGCGGCTGCGAGAAGTGCAGCACTCCTCCAAGCCGCTGCGCGCGTTCGCGCATAATGTTCAGACCGTAATGTCCCGGCGGCTCGCTGGCCTCGCCAATCCCGATGCCGTTGTCGCGAATGCTGACGCTGTGCGTACCGTCCGCTGCGGTCACGCAGCTCACGGTGATCTCGCTGGCCTGCGCGTGCTTAATGGCGTTCAACACCGCCTCACGCACGATCTGTAACAGGTGCACCTGCTTTTGCGCGTCGAGCGCCAGCGAGGAGAGGCGGCAGTCGAGATGCAGTTTCGCCTGCGTCTGGCTCTGCAGGACATCGAGTGACTCCTGCAGCGCCGCGGGTAAATTCGCGTGGTTCAACGTCAGGCGGAAGGTGGTCAGCAGCTCGCGCAGCTGCTGCCAGGCATTGTTCAGCTCGCGGGAGAAGTCGGTGATAATGGCCTGCGCTTGGGTATTTTCTTCCGGCACGGCGCGTTTGAGCAGTGCAAGCTGAATGCGCAGATACGACAGCACCTGCGCCAGCGAATCGTGCAGCTCGCGGGCAATGGTGGCGCGCTCTTCCATCAGCAGCAGCTGCTGGTAATGCTTTTGCGCCTGGTTAAAGTACAGCCCGCGCCCGAGCATGGTCGCCACGCTTCTCATCAGCGGAAGGGGGACGCTGTCCGCCTCGCTTTGCCAGCGCAGCTCGCCGTAGAGCGTGTCCTGCATCAGTACCGGCAGGTTTTGCAGAGGGATACCCTCAGCCTCCGTCCCTTCGCACAGCCGCCAGTCGTCGCTGGTGCGCAGTTCCAGATAATTCATCTGCGTATAGTCATGGACAATCTGCAGGATATGCCGGAAACAGTGGCTGTCTATCTGGCCGGTATTGAGCGCCTGCGAGCACTTAAACAGCATGTCGAGCTGCTGGTGGGCTTCGTGCAGGTGCCGCGTCTTTTCCGCAACCGAGGCTTCGAGCGAACGGTAGAGTGTATCGAGCTCGGCTGACATGTGGTTAAAGGCGCGCGAAAGCTGGCCCAGCTCGTTCGGCAGGGCGCTATCCGGCGCAGGAGTGGCAAATTCGCCGCGCTCAATGCGTTCGCTGGCCGCCACCAGGTTATTCAGCGGCAGCACCACCTGACGACGGATGCGTCGCAGGGTAAACAGCGTCAGCAGCAGGATCCCGAGTGCGCCAGCCAGCGAGAGCAGGGTGACCGTTTGAATTTTATGTTCGGTGTAGTGCTGGAGGGCGAGCACAAAGGCATCAATGCGGCCCACAAAATCCTCAATATTGCGTTGGTACCACGCGCTGTCGCCGCGGGCGATATGCGCATCCATCTCCTGCCAGGCCACATGCAGCTGCTGATAGCGTGCTTTCACATTGTCCGGGACGTACCAGCGATCCAGCTTCTGCAGGGCAGGCGCACCGAGCGTCTGTTGCCAGCTCTCGCGATGTGCCGAAAGGGAAGGGCTGTTGCGCTGCATCTCGTAGCCCAGACGATAGCTCTGCATGCGCAGTGAGCCAGCGATGTTGATGGCTTCGGCATCGCGCTGGCTGCTGGCCAGCGTCAGCAACGCGACGGTGCTGCTGAGTACGGATAGGGCAATGATCGAAAAGAAAGCCCAGGCAAGGCTTCCGGAAACGGGTCGTTTAACGGTCACAGAACGGCTCTCTGAATAAAATTGATCTGCCACAGGTTCACTGGAAATAATTGGGCGCTTCAGGCATTTGAACATTGCCCGAACGCACCGTGATGCGTAAATACCATACTCTTATAAAGAGAAAGGTTATTGAACCAAAAACAGGTGTGGTTATGAATCGTTTTATTATGGCTAACAGCCAGCAGTGCATTGGGTGTCGCGCCTGCGAAGTCGCCTGCGTGATGGCGCACAACGGTGAGCAGCATGCCCTGAGCGAGCGCCATTTTCATCCCCGTATCACGGTCCTGAGATCCGGCGAGAAGAGCCACCCCGTGACCTGTCATCATTGCGAAAATGCACCCTGTGCGCAAAGCTGCCCGAACGGCGCCATCAGCAAATGCGATGACAGCGTACAGGTGAATCAACAAAAATGCATCGGCTGTAAGGCCTGCGTAGTGGCCTGCCCGTTTGGCACGATGGAGATTATCGTCACTCCGCTCGACAATGGCAGCGTGAAGGCCTCGGCGAATAAATGCGATCTCTGTCTGACGCGTCCACACGGCCCGGCCTGTATCGAAAATTGCCCGGCGGATGTCCTCACCCTGGCGACGCCCGCCGCGCTGGAAAACCTGGCGAAATCGCGCCGACAGCGCACGGCCTGCCTGGAGGCGCAGCCCTGGCATGGTGCCGAGGCCGTCAGCGTGGACGCGCCGCGTACTAAACTGCAGCAGATGCAAACGACCCCGCCCCGCGGCGAGCCCGACAAGCTGGCTGGCGCAGAGCGCGTGGGCCATTTTAACGAAATTTACCTGCCGTTCCGGGCCGAACAGGCCGCCCGCGAGGTGTCGCGCTGCCTGAAGTGCGGAGAGCACAGCATTTGCGAATGGACCTGCCCGCTTCACAACCACATCCCGCAGTGGATTGAGCGCCTCAACGCGGGGGATATCACCGGCGCGGCCGAGCTTTCTCATCAGACCAACTGTTTACCTGAAATTACCGGTCGCGTCTGCCCGCAGGACCGGTTATGCGAGGGCGCCTGCACGCTTCGTGACGCGGCGGGGGCCGTGACGATAGGCAACATCGAGCGCTACATCTCCGATCGGGCGCTGGCGATGGGCTGGCGGCCGGATATGTCCGCCGTCACGCCGTCAGGTAAACGTGTCGCGATTGTCGGCGCGGGGCCCGCCGGGCTGGCGTGCGCCGACGTGCTGGCGCGCCGCGGCGTGAGCGTGACGGTCTATGACCGGCATCCGGAGATCGGCGGTTTGCTGACCTTTGGCATCCCGGCATTTAAGCTCGATAAATCGCTGCTCGCCCGGCGCAGAGAGATCTTTACCGCGATGGGGATCCGCTTCGAGCTGAACTGCGAGGTGGGCCAGGACGTGTCGATGTCGCAGCTCAAGAGCGATAACGATGCCCTGTTTATTGGCGTGGGTACCTATCGTTCGATGAAGGCGGGTATCCCGAACGAGGATGCGCCAGGGGTCTACGACGCGCTGCCTTTCCTGGTGGGCAACACGCGTCATGTTATGGGGCTGGAGGCAACGGCCAGCGAGCCGTTCATCGACACCCGTGGCCTGAACGTGGTGGTGCTGGGCGGAGGCGATACCGCGATGGACTGCGTCCGCACGGCGTTACGTCACGGCGCGGCGACGGTCACCTGCGCCTATCGTCGGGATGAGGCCAACATGCCGGGCTCGAAGAAAGAGGTGCAGAACGCCAGAGAAGAGGGGGCGTCATTTGAGTTTAACGTCCAGCCGGTTGAGCTGACGCTGGATCCGAACGGTAAGGTCAACGGTATCCGGATGCTGCGTACCGCGCTCGGTGAGCCGGATGCGCAGGGGCGTCGTCGGCCCGTTCCGGTGGCGGGCAGCGAGTTTGTGATGGCCGCGGATGCAGTCATCATGGCGTTTGGCTTTAATCCGCACGCGATGCCGTGGCTGCAGGCGCAGGGTGTCGAAACGGATGACTGGGGGCGGATCGTGGCCTCGGTCGAGAGCCGCTACCGTTATCAAACAACCAACCCGCAGATCTTCGCCGGGGGCGATGCGGTACGCGGCGCGGATCTGGTCGTCACCGCGATGGCGGAAGGGCGTCATGCCGCGCAGGGGATACTCGACTGGCTGGGAGTGGATGTACCACAACATCATTAATCCGGCGGACGACAAAGCGGGATTCACGGCGTAGTATAGGACGACTCATTGTGCCGTGGAGCCCGTATGACCCTGAAAATTGACGTTATCAAAGACAAAATTCTCTCTGAAAACTACTTTGTCCTGCGTAACATCACCTATGATCTTACACGTAACAACGGTGAAGTGATCCGCCACAAGCGCGAGGTCTATGACCGTGGTAACGGAGCAACCATTCTGCTCTATAACCGTGAAAAGCAGAGCGTGGTGCTGATCCGGCAGTTCAGGGTGGCAACATGGGTCAATGGCAATCCTGACGGACGTCTGATTGAAACCTGCGCGGGCCTGCTCGATGACGATGAGCCGGAAGTCTGTATCCGCAAAGAGGCCGTCGAAGAGACCGGCTTTGAAGTGGGCGAGGTCAAAAAGGTCTTCGAGCTGTACATGTCCCCGGGCGGCGTGACGGAAATTGTCCATTTCTTCATTGCTGAATACAGCGACGCACAGCGCACGCACCGGGGCGGTGGCGTAGAGGATGAAGATATCGACGTGCTGGAGCTTCCTTTTGCCCGAGCGCTGGAGATGGTGCGTTCAGGCGAAATCAGGGATGGTAAAGCGGTGATATTGCTGCAGTATTTACAGACAACCGGGCTGATGAACACCCCTTTCGAACGGATATAGCCTGTTTTTCAGGTATATCTGATAAATCCGATTGAGCAACCCCGGCGGGAACACGAAGATACTGCCCTGTTATGCGTTTTCGTTCCGGGATTGTGTCATTCATGCGCTACAGCGTTTTTTTATTTTCCCTGTTTTGTGTGCTCCTCGCGCCGCAGGTGCGGGCTGCACCCGCGCAGCAAGCCTTCTCTGACTGGCAGGTGACCTGCAATAACCAGAACTTTTGCCTTGCCCGCAACACGGGCGAACACCGCGGTCTGGTCATGACGCTCACCCGGAGCGCCGGGGCGAAAACGGATGCCACGCTGCGTATCGATCTCGGCGGTCTTGATACGCCTTCCGTGAAAGAGCCGGATATTGCCCCGCGGCTGCTGCTGGATAATGTTCCCCTGAAGCTCGACAAACAGCGCTGGCAGCTCACCCCCTGGCATCTGAAAACGGACGATGCGGCCACCATCACCGCCTTTCTGAAAAACATCCAGGAAGGAAAAGCCCTGACTCTGCGAGGCGGTAAGCAGGTGATTTCACTGGCCGGTCTGAAAGCCGCGCTGCTGTTCATTGATGCCCAGCAAAAGCGCGTTGGCAGCGAAACCGCGTGGATCAAGAAAGGTGACGATCCGCCGTTAAGCGTGCCGCCCGCACCTGCCCTGAAAAAGGTGGCGATCGTTAATCCTACCCCAACACCGCTTTCTCACGCTGAACTGAACGATCTGCTGGATTATGGTACCGGCAGGATGAACAGCAGCCAGTGTTCGCTGGATCCTAACCGTCGCGAAGTGCGCGTCACCGCGTTAACCGATGACAAAGCGCTGCTGATCGTCAGCTGCGAGGCGGGGGCCTATAACACGGTCGATCTGGCGTGGCTGGTGTCACGTAAAAAACCGTTCTCTGCCCGCAGCGTGAGGCTGCGTCTGCCGTTTACGCCGTCAGGCGACAGCAGCGAAATCGAGTTGATGAACGCCAGCTTTGATGAAAAGACGCGTGAGCTGACCACGCTCTCGCTGGGGCGCGGTATGGGGGATTGTGGGATCCAGACGCGCTGGCGGTTTGACGGCCAGCGTTTCCGCCTGGTGCGCTATGCCGAGGAACCCAGCTGTGATAACTGGAATGGGCCAGACGCCTGGCCCACGCTGTGGATCACGCGATAGCTTTTTGCCGGGTGGCGCTGTCGCTTACCCGGCCTACGGTTTGGTGGTTTTGTAGGCCGGGTAAGGCGTAGCCGCCACCCGGCAACGCAGACCGCACTAAATCACGCTCAGCGCCTTCTCTACCACGTTCTCAACGGTAAAGCCAAAGTACGGGAACAGCTTGTCGGCAGGGGCGGACTCACCGTAGCCCCGCATCCCAACAATCGCCCCTTTGAGCCCGACATACTTGTACCAGTAGTCGGCAATACCGGCCTCCACCGCCACGCGCGCCGCGACGTTAGAGGGCAGCACCGATTCCCGGTACGCCTCGTCCTGGGCGTCAAAGATATCCGTTGAGGGCAGGGACACCACGCGCACCGCGTGGCCTTCGGCGGTCAGTTTTTCCGCCGCTTTCACCGTGATTTCCACCTCGGAACCGGTCGCAATCAGGATCACGTCCGGCTTGCCGCCGCTGTCTTTCAGGATATAGCCGCCGCGGGCAATGTTTTTCACCTGCTCCGGCGTGCGCTCAATCTGCGTCAGGTTCTGGCGTGACAGAATCAGCGCCGTCGGGCCGTTATGGCGTTCTACCGCCAGCTTCCAGCCCACCGCCGCTTCGACCTGATCGCAGGGGCGCCAGGTGCTGAAGTTTGGCGTCAGGCGCAGGCTCGCCAGCTGTTCAACCGCCTGGTGGGTGGGGCCGTCTTCTCCCAGACCGATGGAGTCGTGGGTATAGACCATAATCTGCCGCGCCTTCATCAGCGCTGCCATGCGCGCCGCGTTACGGGCGTACTCGACGAACATCAGGAAGGTGGCGGTGTAGGGCACGAAGCCGCCGTGGTGGGCGATGCCGTTGGCGATCGCGGTCATCCCGAACTCGCGCACGCCGTAGTGGATATAGTTCCCGGCAATATCCTCCTTCAGCGATTTCGAGCCCGACCAGATGGTCAGGTTACTCGGTGCCAGGTCCGCCGAGCCGCCCAGCAGCTCAGGAAGGAGAGGGCCAATCGCATTCAGGGTGTTTTGCGACGCCTTACGGGTGGCGATTTTTGCCGGGTTGGACTGCAGGTTTTCAATCAGCGCCTGAGTTTTATCGTCCCAGTCCTCCGGCAGACCGCCGCTCATGCGCCGGGAAAACTCGGCGGCCAGCTCCGGGTACGCTTTTTTGTAGGCGGCGAATTTCTCGTTCCAGGCCTGCTGGGCTTTCTCACCGTCTTCACGGGCATCCCACGCCCGGTAGATCTCTTTCGGGATCTCAAACGGCGGGTATTTCCAGCCCAGCTTCTGCCGGGTCAGCGCCACTTCTTCGTCACCCAGCGCCGCGCCGTGCGCCTCTTCTTTGCCCGCCTTGTTCGGCGAGCCGAAGCCGATAACCGTGCGGCAGATAATCAGGGACGGTTTGTCCTTCACGCTCTGCGCTTCCTGAATCGCTTTTTTCACCGCCTCAGGATCGTGGCCGTCGATCTCGTGCACCACGTGCCAGTGGTAGGCCTCGAAGCGTTTTGCCGTGTCGTCGGTGAACCAACCCTCGGTTTCCCCGTCGATGGAGATGCCGTTGTGATCGTAGAAGCCAATCAGCTTGCCGAGCCCCAGGGTGCCCGCCAGGGAACAGACCTCATGGGAAATCCCCTCCATCAGGCAGCCGTCACCCATAAACACGTAGGTGTAGTGATCGACAATCTTGTGGTCCGGCTGGTTGAACTGTGCCGCCAGCGTACGCTCGGCAATCGCCAGCCCGACCGCATTTGCCAGCCCCTGACCGAGCGGCCCGGTGGTGGTTTCCACGCCCGGCGTATAGCCAATCTCCGGGTGCCCCGGGGTTTTGGAGTGCAGCTGGCGGAAGTTTTTCAGCTCCTCAAGCGGCAGATCGTAACCGGACAGGTGCAGCAGGCTGTAGAGCAGCATCGAGGCGTGGCCGTTGGAGAGAATAAAGCGGTCACGATCGTACCAGGTGGGATCGTTAGGGTTGTGCTTCAGGAAGTCGTTCCACAGGACTTCGGCAATATCGGCCATGCCCATCGGTGCGCCGGGATGGCCAGAATTGGCTTTCTGCACGGCATCCATGCTGAGGGCGCGGATGGCATTGGCGAGCTCTTTACGGGACATAGTTCACTCCGTGGCAAGGTTAAAGTTTGGCAGCGAGAAGATCTTCAAGTTTGCGCTGGTCGACGGCGAACAGGCGGATACCTTCCGCCAGTTTTTCCACGGCCATGGCGTCCTGATTGTGCTCCCAGCGGAATTCGGCTTCGGTCATGGCTTTCGGTTTTGGCAGAACGGTAGAGGTGGGGATCAGCTTGCGGATGACCGTCTCTTCTTTGTCCTGTAGCTCCTGGAGCAGGTTAGGGGAGATGGTCAGGCGGTCGCAGCCCGCCAGGGCGAGGATCTGCTCGGTACGGCGGAAGCTGGCCCCCATCACGATGGTTTCGTAGCGATGCTGTTTGTAGTAGTCGTAGATATTGCGCACCGATTTCACGCCCGGGTCCTCATCCACCACGTACGGATCCATCGGCTGTTTCGCCTGGTACCAGTCGTAGATGCGGCCAACAAACGGTGACACCAGGAACACGCCCGCTTCGGCACAGGCGCGCGCCTGGGCAAAGGAGAACAGCAGCGTCAGGTTGCAGTGAATTCCCTCTTTTTCCAGCACCTCTGCCGCGCGGATGCCTTCCCAGGTCGACGCCAGCTTGATCAGAATGCGTGATTTATCGATCCCCTGCTCCTGGTAGAGTTCCACCAGGCGGCGAGCCTTGTTGATGCTCTTTTCTTTATCGAACGAGAGGCGGGCGTCAACTTCAGTCGAGACGCGACCCGGAATGCTTTTAAGAATTTCCGCACCAAAATTAACTGCCAGCTTGTCGCTGGCTTCGGCGACCTGCTGCTCCTGCGTCTTCCCGCGCTGTTTTCCGTAGGCAATGGCGTCATCAATCAGATGACTAAAATGGGTAAGCCCGGCTGCCTTGAGCAGTAGCGAAGGGTTGGTGGTCGCATCCTCCGGCTGATAGTGGCGAATCGACTCGATATCGCCGCTGTCTGCGACCACCGTGGTGAATTGTTTGATGCCGTCTAGCTGGTTCATAAATGATTACTCCTTGGAAATAAAAGCGTTAGCTGAGTGCGTTAGTTCACACTTCTGAGAAAATCATGATGGACTTAACAAAAAAGCATAGCAGACGGGGGAGGCATTGCTTTTGAGACGGGTAACATGGCTGTTATAAATTGATAACAATTTTTAATGTGTGATGGTGAGAGTTTGGCAGCCTTCAAAGTTTAGGAGGCGGCCTGAGGCGATACTAGGCGGCACACCAGGGTGTGCAACCGGATCGTTTTCGTCACCCTTTTGACCGATACGTGAAAGGAAAAATAAGATGGATGAGCAGTTGAAACAGAGTGCCCTCGATTTTCACGAGTTCCCTGTCCCGGGCAAAATTCAGGTCTCCCCAACCAAGCCGCTGGCGACCCAGCGCGATTTGGCGCTGGCCTACTCGCCGGGCGTGGCGGCCCCGTGTCTGGAGATCGAAAAAGATCCGCTGGCGGCCTATAAATACACCGCGCGCGGCAACCTTGTTGCCGTGATCTCTAACGGCACGGCGGTACTGGGGCTCGGTAACATCGGCGCGCTGGCCGGTAAGCCGGTGATGGAAGGCAAGGGGGTGCTGTTCAAGAAATTCGCCGGTATCGACGTGTTTGATATCGAGGTGGACGAGCTCGATCCTGACAAATTCATCAACGTGGTGGCCGCGCTGGAGCCGACCTTCGGCGGGATCAACCTGGAAGACATCAAAGCGCCGGAATGTTTCTATATCGAGCAGAAGCTGCGCGAGCGTATGAACATTCCCGTGTTCCATGACGACCAGCACGGAACGGCCATTATCAGCACCGCCGCCATTCTCAACGGCCTGCGCGTGGTAGAGAAAAATCTCTCCGACGTGCGCATGGTGGTCTCCGGCGCTGGCGCCGCGGCCATCGCCTGTATGAACCTGCTGGTGGCGCTGGGTATGCAGAAACACAACATTGTGGTCTGCGACTCCAAGGGCGTGATTTACAAAGATCGCGAGCCGAACATGGCGGAAACCAAAGCGGCGTATGCGGTAGAAGACGACGGCAAGCGCACGCTTGAGGACGTGATTGACGGCGCGGATATCTTCCTCGGCTGCTCGGGTCCGAAAGTGCTGACCCAGGAGATGGTGAAGAAGATGGCGCGCGCGCCAATGATCCTGGCCCTGGCGAACCCTGAGCCGGAAATTCTGCCGCCGCTGGCGAAAGCGGTGCGTGAAGACGCCATTATCTGCACCGGGCGTTCCGACTACCCGAACCAGGTAAACAACGTGCTCTGCTTCCCGTTCATCTTCCGCGGCGCGCTGGACGTCGGCGCGACGGCGATCAATGAAGAGATGAAGCTTGCCGCCGTTCACGCCATCGCGGAGCTGGCGCACGCCGAGCAGAGCGAAGTGGTTGCCTCAGCCTATGGCGATCAGGATCTGAGCTTTGGCCCGGACTACATCATTCCAAAACCGTTCGACCCGCGTCTGATTGTCAAAATTGCCCCTGCGGTGGCAAAAGCGGCGATGGATTCCGGCGTGGCGACGCGTCCGATTGAAGACTTCGACGCTTACGTCGATAAGCTCACCGAGTTTGTCTATAAAACCAACCTGTTCATGAAGCCGATCTTCTCTCAGGCGCGCGCCGACGCGAAGCGCGTGGTGCTGGCGGAAGGGGAAGAGGCGCGCGTGCTGCACGCCACCCAGGAGCTGATCACCTTAGGCCTGGCGAAACCGATCCTGATTGGTCGTCCGAGCGTGATTGAAATGCGTATCCAGAAGCTGGGCCTGCAGATTAAGCCGGGCGTCGACTTCGAGATCGTCAACAACGAATCCGATCCGCGCTTCAAAGAGTACTGGAGCGAATACTACGCGATCATGAAGCGCCGGGGGATCACCCAGGAGCAGGCGCAGAAAGCCGTCATCAGCAACACGACGGTGATCGGCGCGATCATGGTCCATCGCGGCGAGGCGGATGCGCTGATCTGCGGCACCATCGGCGACTACCACGAGCACTTTAGCGTGGTGCAGGAGATCTTCGGCTATCGCGACGGCGTCCATACCGCCGGGGCGATGAACGCCCTGCTGCTGCCGAGCGGGAACACCTTTATCGCTGACACCTATGTTAACGACGATCCGAGCCCGGACGAGCTGGCGGAGATCACCGTGATGGCCGCCGAGACCGTGCGCCGCTTCGGTATCGAGCCGAAGGTGGCGCTGCTGTCGCACTCTAACTTCGGTTCGTCCAAATCAGCGGCGGCGTGCAAAATGCGTGAGACGCTGGCGCTGGTGCGCGAGCGCGCGCCGGAGCTGATGATTGACGGGGAAATGCACGGTGATGCGGCGCTGGTGGAGAGCATCCGCAACGAACGTATGCCGGACAGCCCGCTGAAGGGATCGGCGAACATCCTGATTATGCCGAACGTGGAGGCGGCGCGTATCAGCTACAACCTGCTGCGCGTCTCCAGCTCTGAAGGGGTGACCGTAGGACCGGTGCTGATGGGCGTGGCGAAGCCGGTGCATGTGTTAACGCCGATTGCCTCCGTACGCCGTATCGTGAATATGGTGGCGCTGGCGGTGGTTGAGGCGCAGACGCAGCCGCTGTAAGCCTTGTGAGTCGGGTGGCGCGTTCGCTTACCCGACCTACAGGTTGAGCAGGCCGGATAAGCGCAGCGCCATCCGGCAGTTAAACCCAGTCGCGTACTTTAAGGAACTCACTCAAGGCAGCCTCCGGGCTGCCTTCTTTTGGCTCGTAGCAGTACTCCCAGCGAACCAGCGGCGGCATCGACATCAGAATCGACTCCGTGCGCCCGCCGGTCTGCAGGCCAAACAGCGTCCCGCGATCCCATACCAGGTTGAACTCCACGTAGCGCCCGCGACGGTAGAGCTGGAACTCGCGCTCGCGCACGCCATAGCTGGTGTCTTTACGGCGTTCGACGATGGGCAGGTACGCGTCGGTATAGCCTTCGCCCACCGCGCGCATAAAGCTAAATGCGGTATCAAAATCAGGCGTGTTAAGATCGTCAAAGAACAGCCCGCCGATGCCGCGCTGCTCGTCGCGGTGCTTCAGGTAAAAGTAGTCATCGCACCACTTTTTAAATTTCGGGTAAATGTCTTCGCCAAACGGCAGGCAAAGATCCCGCGCGGTGGTGTGCCAGTGCACGGCATCCTCTTCGAAGCCGTAGTAGGGCGTCATGTCGAAACCGCCGCCAAACCACCAGACCGGATCGGCCCCCGCTTTTTCCGCAATGAAAAAGCGCACGTTGGCATGGCTGGTCGGCACAAACGGATTGTACGGATGCACCACCAGCGAAACGCCCATCGCTTCGAAGCTGCGGCCCGCAAGCTCGGGACGATGTGCCGTTGCAGACGCGGGCATCGCGTCGCCATGAACGTGGGAAAAATTCACGCCCGCTTGTTCGAAGATGCCGCCGTTACGCAGCACGCGGCTACGCCCGCCGCCGCCGGCTTCGCGCTGCCAGTTGTCTTCCTGAAATTCTCCGCCGTCAGCGGCGGCCAGTTTCTGGCAAATTTCGTCCTGCAGCTGCAGCAGAAAGGTTTTGACCAGTTGAGCATTGGGTTTCATCAGCGTTTCCTGGAGTGCGCTTTTTGGTTATCAAACCAGTTGAAGTAACTGATAATGCCGGAGGCGATGGCGTTGGCGATCTTCTGACGAAACGCCGTGGTGCCGAGAAGTCGCTCCTCTTCCGGGTTGGTAATGAACGAGGTTTCCACTAGCACGGACGGGATAGACGGTGATTTCAACACCACAAACGCCGCCTGTTCGGTGCTCCTGCTGTGCAGGCGATGCACTGGCTTAATCTTCTTCAGGATGTGCGAGCCGAGCGTCAGGCTGTTTTTGATCGTATCCGTCTGCACGAGGTCGAACAGCACCTGCTGTAGCAGGTGGTCTTTGTCGGTGGCTTTTTTCCCGGCGACTTCATCCGCCCGGTTCTCGCGGTCGGAGAGGTATTTTGCCATGGCGCTACTGGCGCCGCGGTTGGACAGCGCAAACACCGAGGCACCGGCGGCAGAGGGGTTGGTAAAGCCGTCCGCGTGAATCGACATAAACAGATCCGCCCCGTGCTGGTGGGCGATCTCTACGCGATCGTACAGCGGAATAAAGGTGTCGCCAGAGCGCGTCAGACGCGCGTCAATGCCGTTGCTGCGTAAAATCGCCCGCACATTTTTTGCAATCGCCAGCACGACGTGTTTTTCTTTCGACCCGTTTTTGCCGATGGCGCCGGTGTCAATACCGCCGTGGCCCGGGTCGAGCATCACCAGGCGCTTTGCGCCCGGCTTTTTGGTTTTCGGTTTGCTGTGTCCGTTACTGGTTTTAAGCGTGCTCTCGTCTTTTGCCTGAGCCTGCTTTGCGATGCCCGTTAACGTTAAGGCCGCCAGCCCCGCTTTGAGAACCTGACGACGCGATGTGAGTGCTTTTAATGGTTTGAATGTGCTCATGCGGCCTGAATACTAAAAAATGGGGTCCTGGTGTTATATCGTATCGCGTTTAGCGTTACGACAGTCCTTATTGAGAATTGTTTTACTTTTCATTTCAATACGTGACAAAGTGACATTATGCCAAATTTTGGCGAGATTTTCCCCGGTTATTGGCTAAAGGCGTGGTTCGCGCCATAATCACTGTTTTTAAACCCGAAAAGGCGGTTAATACCATGGAGATACGCGTTTTTCGCCAGGAAGATTTCGAAGAGGTGATCACCCTTTGGGAGCGCTGCGATCTGCTGCGTCCGTGGAACGATCCGGAAATGGATATCGAACGTAAGGTGAATCACGACGTCAGTCTGTTTCTGGTTGCGGAAGTCAATGGCGAGGTTGTGGGGACGGTGATGGGCGGTTATGACGGCCATCGCGGCTCGGCCTATTATCTGGGCGTCCATCCGGAATACCGTGGTCGCGGTATTGCCAATGCGCTGCTCAACCGGCTCGAGAAGAAGCTGATTGCCCGCGGCTGTCCGAAAATCCAGATCATGGTGCGGGAAGATAACGACGTGGTGCTGGGCATGTATGAACGCCTGGGCTACGTACACGCTGACGTGCTGAATTTAGGAAAGCGTCTCATCGAAGATGAAGAGTACTGAGATCCATCCGGCAGATTATGACGCGCAGGGTCGCGTCAGGCTGCCCTTTTTATTCTGGTGCGTTCTGCTGCTTCAGGCCCGCACCTGGGTGCTGTTTGTAATGGCCGCTGCGTCGCGCGGGCAGGGCGACACGCTGCTGACGCTCTTCTATCCCGATCACGATGCCTTCTGGCTCGGCTTGCTGCCGGGCGTACCAGCGGTGGTGGCTTTCTTGTGCAGCGGTCGGCGGCACGTAATCCCGCGCTTGTGGCGCGCCCTTCGCGGGCTGCTGATCCTTGCCCAAATTGCGCTGCTCTTCTGGCAGCCGGTACTCTGGTGGTACGGTGAACCGCTGACGGGCATCGGCGTTGCGCTGGTGGTTGCCGATATCGTGGCGCTGCTGTGGCTGCTGACCAACCCGCGCCTTCGCGCCTGTTTTGTGCCTCAGGATGATTAATCCGGCACTTTTTGCCGATGTCGCACTCCAACAAGCGTTGATTTAACACGTAAGGACGTTTCAATGAAATCGCTGCGTTTAGTTTTATGCGCTCTTCCGCTGGCATTGACCGGCTGTTCGACGCTCTCCTCCATTAACTGGTCTGCCGCGTATCCGTGGAACTGGTTTGGCTCATCAACGGAAGTGACCGAGCAGGGCGTGGGGAAAATTACCGCCGCGACGGCGCTGGATCAGAATGCTATTCAGGATGCGCTCAGCAGTGACTACCGCCTGCGCAGCGGCATGAAAACAGAGAATGGCAATATTGTTCGCTATTACGAGGCGCTGAAGGGCGACAAGCTGGCGCTGGCGATCAACGGTGACAAAGGCACGGTAAACCGGATCGCGGTGATGGATGAAGATATTCCGACCGCCAGCGGCGTGAAGGTCGGGACGCCGTTTAGCGATCTTTATAAGCAGGCCTTTGGCAACTGCACCAGAGTGCCATCCGACGATGAAGTGGCGGTGGAGTGTAAGGCGGAAGGCAGCCAGCACATCAGCTATGTTTTTACCGGCACCTGGAGCGGCCCGGAAGGGTTGATGCCGTCTGACGACACCCTGAAGAGCTGGAAGGTGAGCAAAATACTCTGGAAGCAGTAATTTGCGTCTGAACAAACCGCCTCGCTGAAATCCGGGTATAATAGCCGCCATCAATGCCACGCTGACGTGGCATCTTTATTTCAGGAGGAGCGATGTCTCAGGTTCAGAGTGGCATTTTGCCAGAACATTGCCGCGCGGCGATTTGGATTGAAGCCAATGTCAAAGGGGACGTGGATGCCCTGCGTGCGGCCAGCAAAGCTTTTATTGATAAACTGGCGACCTTCCAGGCCAAATTCCCGGAAGCCCACCTCGGCGCCGTTGTTGCGTTTGGCAATAACGTCTGGCGTCAGCTGAGCGGCGGTGAAGGGGCAGAAGAGCTGAAGGACTTCATTCCTTACGGCAAAGGCCTTGCACCTGCGACCCAGTACGACGTGCTGATCCACATCCTTTCTCTGCGTCACGACGTGAACTTCTCGGTTGCGCAGGCGGCGGTGGCGGCCTTTGGCGACAGCATCGAGGTGCAGGAAGAGGTTCACGGTTTCCGCTGGGTCGAAGAGCGCGATCTGAGCGGCTTTGTCGACGGAACCGAAAACCCGGCGGGTGAAGAGACGCGTCGTGAAGTCGCGGTAATCAAAGACGGCGTGGACGCGGGCGGAAGCTACGTGTTCGTGCAGCGCTGGGAGCATAACCTCAAGCAGCTTAACCGCATGAGCGTGCACGACCAGGAGATGATGATTGGCCGCACCAAAGAAGCTAACGAAGAGATCGACGGCGATGACCGTCCGGTCACCTCGCACCTGACCCGCGTTGACCTCAAGGAAGACGGCAAAGGGCTGAAGATTGTCCGCCAGAGCCTGCCGTACGGTACCGCAAGCGGTACGCACGGCCTCTACTTCTGCGCCTACTGCGCGCGCCTGCATAACATTGAACAGCAGCTGCTGAGCATGTTCGGCGATACCGACGGCAAGCGCGACGCCATGCTGCGCTTCACCAAACCGGTCACCGGCGGCTACTACTTCGCGCCGTCCGTCGAGCGTCTGCTGGCGCTATAAACCGCTTTCCATACGTAGGCCGGGTAAGCGTTAGCGCCACCCGGCAATTTTCCCCGCCCCCTTATTCCCTTTTCTGCTTCTAAATCACCAAACGGTATATAAAACCGTTACTGCTTTCATCACCGTTATAAATATTATGACTATAAGATAGTCATCACATTTATAAGGGTGCGCAATGGCCGTTACTGTACTGAAAAAAGGAACTCTGGCGCTGGCAGGTTTACTGCTGGTGGCACAGGCGCAGGCGACTGAACTGTTGAACAGTTCGTATGACGTCTCCCGCGAGCTGTTTGCCGCCCTTAACCCCCCGTTCGAACAGCAGTGGGCGAAAGACAATAACGGCGACAAGCTGACCATCAAGCAGTCTCACGCCGGTTCATCAAAGCAGGCGCTGGCCATTCTTCAGGGACTGAAAGCGGACGTCGTGACCTACAACCAGGTGACTGACGTGCAGATCCTGCACGACAAAGGCAAGCTCATCCCGGCGGACTGGCAGAGCCGTCTGCCGAACAACAGCTCGCCGTTCTACTCCACCATGGGTTTCCTGGTGCGCAAGGGTAATCCGAAGAATATCCACGACTGGAGCGACCTGGTGCGTTCCGACGTGAAGCTGATCTTCCCGAACCCAAAAACCTCCGGTAACGCGCGTTACACCTATTTAGCGGCGTGGGGCGCGGCGGACAAGGCTGACGGCAACGATAAAGCCAAAACCGAGCAGTTCATGACCCAGTTCCTGAAAAACGTCGAAGTGTTTGATACCGGCGGCCGCGGGGCGACCACGACCTTCGCAGAGCGCGGCCTGGGCGATGTGCTGATCAGCTTTGAATCGGAAGTGAACAACATCCGCAAGCAGTATGAAGCGCAGGGCTTTGAGGTGGTTATCCCGAAAACCAACATTCTGGCCGAGTTCCCGGTCGCATGGGTGGATAAAAACGTGCAGGCGAACGGTACCGAGAAAGCGGCAAAAGCCTATCTCAATTACCTGTACAGCCCTCAGGCGCAGACCATCATTACCGATTACTACTACCGCGTGAACAACCCGGACGTGATGAACAAGCTGAAAGATAAGTTCCCGCAGACCGCGCTGTTCCGCGTGGAAGACCATTTCGGCTCCTGGCCAGACGTGATGAAAACGCATTTTGCCAGCGGCGGTGAGTTAGACAAACTGCTGGCGGCGGGGCATAAGTAATGTTTGCAGTCTCGACCAAACGCGTGCTGCCGGGCTTTACCTTAAGCCTCGGGACCAGCCTGCTGTTCGTCTGCCTGATTCTGCTGTTGCCGCTCAGCGCGCTGGTGATGCAGCTTGCGCAGATGAGCTGGGCGCAGTACTGGGACGTGATCACCAACCCGCAGGTGGTGGCGGCCTATAAGGTGACGCTGCTGTCGGCGTTTGTCGCCTCCATTTTTAACGGCGTGTTTGGCCTGCTGATGGCGTGGATTTTGACCCGCTATCGCTTCCCGGGCCGCACGCTGCTTGACGCCCTGATGGATCTGCCGTTTGCGCTGCCGACGGCGGTCGCGGGCTTAACCCTCGCGTCGCTCTTCTCCGTGAACGGGCTGTACGGCGAGTGGCTGGCGAAATTTGACATCAAGGTGACCTACACCTGGCTTGGTATCGCGGTGGCGATGGCCTTTACCAGCATCCCGTTTGTGGTGCGTACCGTGCAGCCGGTGCTGGAAGAGTTAGGTCCGGAATACGAAGAAGCGGCGGAAACGCTGGGCGCCACGCGCTGGCAGAGCTTCCGCAAAGTGGTGCTGCCGGAGCTGTCTCCGGCGCTGATGGCGGGCGTCGCGCTGTCGTTTACCCGCAGCCTCGGCGAGTTCGGTGCGGTGATTTTTATCGCCGGGAACATCGCCTGGAAAACGGAAGTGACCTCGCTGATGATTTTCATTCGCCTGCAGGAGTTTGATTATCCGGCGGCGAGCGCGATCGCTTCGGTGATCCTCGCGGCATCGCTGCTGCTGCTGTACTCGATTAACACTCTGCAAAGTCGCTTTGGTCGACGTGTGGTAGGTCACTGATGGCGGAAGTTACGCAATTGAAGCGATACGATGCGCCCCGCATCAACTGGGGTAAATGGTTTCTGATTGGGGCGGGCGTGCTGGTTTCCGCCCTCATTCTCGTCGTGCCGACGATTTATATCTTCGTTCAGGCGTTCAGCAAGGGCCTGATGCCCGCGCTGGAAAACCTGGCGAACCCGGATATGCTGCACGCCATCTGGCTGACCGTGCTGATTGCCCTGATCACCGTTCCGGTGAACCTGGTGTTCGGTACCCTGCTGGCGTGGCTGGTGACGCGCTTTAATTTCCCGGGACGTCAGCTGCTGCTGACCCTGCTGGATATTCCGTTTGCCGTGTCGCCGGTGGTGGCGGGTCTGGTGTATCTGCTCTTTTACGGCTCCAACGGCCCGCTGGGCGGCTGGCTGGATGCACATAACCTGCAGATCATGTTCGCCTGGCCGGGCATGGTGCTGGTCACCATCTTCGTGACCTGTCCGTTTGTGGTGCGCGAGCTGGTGCCGGTGATGTTAAGCCAGGGCAGCAACGAAGACGAAGCGGCGGTGCTGCTCGGGGCTTCGGGCTGGCAGATGTTCCGCCGCGTGACGCTGCCGAACATCCGCTGGGCGCTGCTTTATGGCGTGGTGCTGACCAATGCCCGCGCGATTGGCGAGTTCGGTGCCGTTTCCGTCGTCTCTGGCTCCATTCGGGGTGAAACCCTGTCGCTGCCGCTGCAGATTGAACTCCTGCAGCAGGACTACAACACCATCGGCGCCTTTACTGCCGCAGCGTTGCTGACGCTGATGGCGATTTTGACCCTGTTTTTGAAGAGTGTGGTGCAGTGGCGTTTAGAAAATCAGGAAAAACGTCAGCATCAGGAGGGAAATCATGAGCATTGAGATTGCCAATATTAAGAAGTCTTTTGGTCGCACCCAGGTGCTGAATGATATCTCGCTGGATATCTCTTCCGGACAAATGGTGGCGCTGCTGGGGCCGTCTGGCTCGGGCAAAACCACGCTGCTGCGCATTATCGCCGGGCTTGAGCACCAGACCAGCGGACACATCCGCTTCCACGGCACCGACGTGAGCCGCCTGCACGCCCGCGATCGTAAGGTGGGCTTTGTGTTTCAGCATTACGCGCTGTTCCGCCACATGACCGTGTTCGACAACATTGCGTTTGGCCTGACCGTGCTGCCGCGTCGTGAGCGCCCGGATGCGGCAACCATTAAGGCGAAAGTGACCAAACTGCTGGAGATGGTGCAGCTGGCGCATCTGGCGGACCGTTTCCCGGCCCAGCTGTCCGGCGGGCAGAAACAGCGCGTGGCGCTGGCGCGCGCGCTGGCCGTTGAGCCGCAAATTCTGCTGCTGGACGAACCCTTCGGCGCGCTGGATGCGCAGGTGCGTAAAGAGCTGCGCCGCTGGCTGCGTCAGCTTCATGAAGAGCTGAAATTCACCAGCGTCTTCGTGACCCACGACCAGGAAGAGGCGATGGAAGTCGCGGATCGCGTGGTGGTCATGAGTCAGGGCAACATTGAGCAGGTTGACGAGCCGGAGCAGCTCTGGCGTGAACCGGCGACCCGCTTCGTGCTGGAGTTTATGGGCGAGGTGAACCGCCTGCAGGGCACCATTCGCGGCGGTCAGTTCCACGTTGGCGCGCACCGCTGGCCGCTGGGCTATACCTCCGCGCATCAGGGGCCGGTCGATCTGTTCCTGCGCCCATGGGAGGTGGACGTGAGCCGTCGAACCAGCCTGGACTCACCGCTGCCGGTACAGGTGCTGGAAGCGAGCCCTAAAGGGCATTACACCCAACTGGTGGTTCAGCCGCTGGGCTGGTACACCGAGCCGCTGACCGTGGTCATGCGCGACGACGTCCCGCCGCATCGGGGAGAGCGCCTGTTTGTCGGTCTTCAGCATGCCCGTATTTATCACGGCAAGGAACGCATCGAGACGCGCGAGGATATTGCTCTGGCGGAGTCAGCCTGATAGGTTATTAGGATGTTTATCGCCCGGTGGCGCTGCGCTGACCGGGCCTACAGCTAAAACTGCGTCTTGTAGGCCGGGATCGCTGCGCGCAACCCGGCTTTTTTATTGAGTAAAAATCGTGAAAACACTCGAACACACCATCGGCAATACCCCTCTGGTCAAACTTCAGCGCATGGGGCCGGATAACGGCAGCGAAATCTGGGTCAAACTCGAAGGCAATAACCCGGCGGGGTCGGTGAAAGACCGGGCCGCACTGTCGATGATCGTCCAGGCCGAAAAGCGCGGCGAGATTAAGCCGGGCGACGTGCTGATCGAAGCCACCAGCGGCAACACCGGTATCGCCCTGGCGATGATTGCGGCGCTGAAAGGCTACCGCATGAAGCTGCTGATGCCGGACAACATGAGTCAGGAGCGTCGCGCCGCGATGCGTGCCTACGGAGCCGAGCTGATTCTGGTGACCAAAGAGCAGGGGATGGAAGGCGCGCGCGACCTGGCGTTAGAAATGGCCGAGCGCGGCGAAGGTAAACTGCTCGATCAGTTTAACAACCCGGACAACCCTTACGCGCACTACACCACCACCGGCCCGGAAATCTGGCAGCAAACCGACGGGCGCATTACCCATTTTGTCTCCAGCATGGGCACCACGGGAACCATTACCGGCGTATCCCGTTTTCTGCGCGAGCAGGCGAAAACCGTCACCATCGTTGGCCTGCAGCCGGAAGAGGGGAGCAGCATTCCGGGCATTCGCCGCTGGCCGGCGGAGTATATGCCCGGCATCTTTAATGCGCAGCTTGTGGACCAGGTGCTGGATCTTCACCAGCGCGAGGCGGAAAATACCATGCGTGATCTGGCCGTGCGAGAAGGTATCTTCTGCGGCGTCAGCTCGGGCGGCGCGGTAGCGGGTGCGATTCGGGTAGCGCAGGCAAACCCGGGTGCGGTAGTGGTGGCGATTATTTGCGATCGCGGCGATCGCTATCTCTCTACCGGCGTCTTTGGTGAAGAGAGTTATTCGCAGGGGGCGGGGATTTAAGCGTCATGGAGATGATTCTATTCCGGGATAATACCCGGGCGCAGCAAACCGATATTGTCGCGGTGCAGTCGCAGGTGGTGTACGGCAGCGTGGGGAACAGCATTGCGGTACCGAATATTCGTACCCACAGGCTGAACGTCACCGCCGTACCGACGGTACTGTTCAGCAACACGCCACACTATGACACCTTCTACGGCGGCGTGATCCCCGACGAGTGGTTCAGCGGCTACCTGAAGGCGCTGGAAGAGCGCGAAATCCTGCGCGAGCTTAAGGCGGTCACCACCGGCTATATGGGCAGTGCCAGCCAGATCGTCCTGCTGGCACAGTGGTTGAAGGCGGTCAAAGCGCAGCATCCTGACCTGCTGGTGCTGGTCGATCCGGTTATCGGCGATATTGACAGCGGGATGTACGTGAAGCCTGAGCTCCCCGAAGCGTATCGGGAGCACCTGCTGCCGCTGGCGCAGGGGATCACGCCCAATGTCTACGAGCTGGAAGTGTTAAGCGGCAAACCATGCCGTACACCTGAAAGCGCCATCGCGGCAGCACAGGGACTGCTCTCCGACAGCCTGAAATGGGTGGCGATCACCAGTGCGCCGGTTGCCGACGATCCGCAAAACATCCACGTGGTGCTGGTCTCACGCGAGGGCGTCACCGTCAGCGCACATCCGCGCGTAGAGACCGATCTGAAGGGAACGGGCGATCTGTTCTGTTCAGAGCTGGTAAGCGGCATTGTAGAGGGGAAAACCGTTGCCGATGCCATTCGCATGGCCGGCGATCGGGTGACTGACGTCATGCTGTATACCCAGTCGAAAGGCTACGACGAGCTTATCCTCCCGGCATAAACAAAAATGGCGCCCGAAGGCGCCATTTTTCTGTGCGGCAAGAATTACTTCTTGATGCGGATAACCGGGGTTTCACCCACGGTGACGCTGCCAGACAGTTTGATCAGTTCTTTGATTTCGTCCATGTTGGAGATAACAACCGGCGTCAGGGTAGACTTGGCTTTTTCTTCCAGCAGTGGCAGATCGAATTCAATCACCGGGTCGCCAACTTTCACACGCTGGCCTTCTTCCGCGATACGTTTGAAGCCTTCGCCTTTCAGTTCAACGGTGTCGATACCGAAGTGAACGAACAGTTCGATACCGCTATCAGATTCGATAGAGAACGCATGGTTGGTTTCAAAAATTTTACCGATGGTGCCGTCAACTGGAGCAACCATTTTGTTGCCAGTTGGTTTGATAGCAATGCCATCACCAACGATTTTCTCAGCAAACACTACATCCGGCACGTCTTCGATGTTGACGATCTCGCCGGAGAGCGGAGCAACAATCTCAATAGTTCCGGAGTCTTTCTTATCATCAGAAACCAGAGATTTCAGTTTATCGAACAAACCCATGATCTTCTCCTAAGCAGTAATTTGGGCCGCATCTCGTGGATTAGCAGATTGTTTTTTCTTCAATGAACTTGTTAACCAGCGTCATTAACTCGTCCGTTGTCGGTTGAGCAAGAGCCTGCTCTGCTAACACCTTCGCATCTTCGAAGTTCGTGTTACGGATAATCTTCTTAATGCGCGGGATGGAAATGGCGCTCATAGAGAATTCGTCCAGACCCATACCCAGCAACAGAAGTGTAGCACGTTCGTCGCCTGCAAGCTCACCACACATGCCAGTCCATTTACCTTCTGCATGAGAAGCATCAATAACTTGCTTGATCAAGTTCAGTACGGACGGTGACATTGGCTGGTAGAGATGTGAAATCATATCATTACCACGGTCAACTGCCAGGGTGTACTGCGTTAAATCATTGGTGCCGATACTAAAGAAATCAACTTCTTTGGCTAAATGACGCGCAATGGTCGCCGCCGCAGGTGTTTCCACCATCACGCCGATCTCGATTGACTCGTCAAATGCTTTACCTTCGTCGCGCAGTTCCTGCTTGTAGATTTCGATCTCTTTCTTCAGTGCACGCACTTCTTCAACAGAGATGATCATCGGGAACATGATGCGCAGCTTACCGAAAGCGGACGCACGCAGGATTGCGCGAACCTGGTCACGCAGGATCTCTTTACGATCCATCGCAATACGCACGGCACGCCAGCCCAGGAACGGGTTCTCTTCTTTCGGGAAGTTCATGTACGGCAGCTCTTTGTCGCCACCGATGTCCATGGTACGGACGATAACCGCCTGAGAGCCACAGGCTTCAGCAACGGCTTTATACGCAGCAAACTGCTCTTCTTCCGTTGGCAGCGCGTCGCGGTCCATGAACAGGAATTCTGTACGATAGAGACCAACGCCTTCCGCACCGTTGCGCTCAGCGCCATCAACGTCGCGGACGGTACCGATGTTTGCGCACACTTCTACCTGATGGCCGTCCAGAGTGATGGCTGGCAGGTCTTTCAGCTTAGCGAGTTCCGCTTTTTCAGTCGCAACCTGCTCCTGAACCGCGCGCAGTTTTTCGATCTCTTCGTTAGTTGGGTTGACGTAAACCAGATTGTTTACGGCATCCAGAATCAGATAATCGCCGTTTTTCACCTGAGAGGTGACGCTTCCGGTACCCACGATGGCAGGCAGTTCCAGAGAACGCGCCATGATAGAGGTGTGGGAGGTACGGCCGCCCGCATCGGTGATGAAACCGAGGACCTTTTTCAGGTTCAGCTGTGCGGTTTCAGATGGGGTGAGGTCAGCGGCAACCAGGATCACTTCATCCTGAATCGCGCTCAGGTCGATAATGGCCAGACCCAGGATGTTGCGCAGCAGGCGCTTACCGATGTCACGTACGTCAGCCGCACGCTCTTTCAGGTATTCATCATCCAGTTCTTCCAGGGCAGTTGCCTGACCTTCGATAACTTCATGCGCAGCCGCGTCGGCCGTCATGCCTTTATCTTTAATCAGGGCTATGATTTCCTGCTCCAGCTCCTCATCTTCGAGCAGCATGATGTGCCCTTCGAAGATGGCTTCTTTTTCTTCACCGAAAGTTTCGCCAGCTTTAGTTTTGATTGCTTCCAGTTGCGCAGATGCCTTGGCACGACCGCTCAGAAAACGTTCAACTTCCTGATCAACCTTGTCGGCAGAAATTTTTTTCCGGTCGATGACGATCTCGTCTTCTTTCAGCAGCAGTGCTTTGCCGAAAGCGATACCCGGGGATGCTAAAATGCCTGAAATCATAACCCTACCTTACTTGTGACTGATATTTAAAAGAACCCGGAAACTTACTCGAGCTCAGCCATCAGTTTTACCAGATGCTCAACTGCTTTCTGCTCGTCTTCACCTTCCGCAGAGATGGTGACTACGGTGCCCTGAGTCAGGCCCAGAGTCTGCAGTTTGAACAGGCTTTTTGCGCTGGCGCTTTTGCCGTTGGAAGTCACAGTGATTTCAGAAGTGAAGCCTTTCGCTTCTTTAACAAACTGAGCAGCAGGGCGGGTGTGCAGACCGTTCGGAGCGGTAATGGTAACTTCTTGCTGGAACATTGTATTTCCCCAACTTATAGGTTTAGTGTTGTGGAACTAAAGTCTAGCCTGGCGACTGAACTTTAGCCTGTATTGTTAGCGCTGACGTTTCGATCGTCATTAAACATTATGCAGCGAAAGCAAGACTTGAACCAAATCATAAAATCGATTCAGCAAGGCTATTTCGTTCGCTGATTAATTTCACGCATCAAAATAATTGCTGGTTTAAATACCAGACCCAACGGGGTGAAGCAATGCCAGGAGGGGCAAAAGTTTGAAGCAGGCCACAAAAAAGCACCTGAAAAGGTGCTTTTTTACGCGTTATTAACATAGTGGCACTACTGTTGCAGCTCTTTTTCAGTGAACAGATCGGCAAACAGTGCGGTGCTCAAGTAACGCTCACCCGAGGAAGGAAGGATAACCACAATATTCTTATTGGTAAAGGCCTCATCTTCCTGAAGTTTGAGCGCTGCCGCAACGGCCGCACCGGAAGAGATACCTGCCAGAATACCTTCTTCATCCATCAGGCGGCGCGCGGTAGAGATGGCTTCTTCGTTCGTGATAGTGACCACTTTATCGATCAGCTTCAGATCCAGGTTACCCGGAATGAAGCCTGCGCCAATCCCCTGAATTTTGTGCGGGCCGGGTTTGAGCTCTTCCCCCGCCAGGGCCTGGGTGATAACCGGTGAATCAGTCGGCTCAACGGCAACGGTGATCAGCTCTTTTTTACCTTTGGTGCCTTTAATATAGCGTGACACGCCGGTCAGCGTGCCGCCGGTACCTACGCCGGAGATAAAGACGTCAACCTGGCCGTCGGTATCTTCCCAGATTTCCGGGCCGGTAGTCTTCTCGTGAATTTCCGGGTTAGCCGGGTTGCTGAACTGCTGCAGCAGCAGGTATTTCGCCGGATCGCTGGCCACAATCTCTTCGGCTTTCTGAATGGCACCCTTCATGCCCTTCGCGCCTTCGGTCAGCACCAGGTTCGCGCCCAGCGCTTTAAGCAGCTTACGACGCTCGATGCTCATGGTTTCAGGCATGGTCAGCGTCAGCTTGTAGCCGCGCGCGGCAGCAACATAGGCCAGAGCGATCCCGGTATTGCCGCTGGTGGGTTCCACCAACTCAACGCCCGGCTTCAGTACGCCACGTTTTTCAGCATCCCAAATCATGTTTGCACCGATACGGCATTTTACGCTGAAGCTCGGGTTACGTGATTCGACCTTCGCCAGGATGCGTCCATTACCGATACGGTTCAGTCGAACCAGGGGCGTATGACCGATAGTCAGCGAGTTGTCTTCATAAATCTTACTCATGGCCTGTCCTTAACTGTATGAAATTGGGATACCGACCCAGCATACCTGCTAAGCAGGTAGGGGGAAGTAAGGAATTCGCATATCTATATACTGCAAGGAAATAATGGGGATCAGTATGGAATAAGGGGCGGCATAAGCCACCCCTGCTTTACACATTTTTGCATTATTTCCATAACGCGTGCTTAGCACGGTAGCAGTCGACCCACATGGCGGTCGCGCCGCAAACGGCAACCGGCATGATGAACAGATTCAGGAACGGAATCATGGTGAACAGGCTGGTCAGCGCGCCAAACTGCATATTGGCGATCTTCTGGCTGCGCAGGGCGGTGCGCATCTCTCTAAACGGCACCTTGTGGTTATCGAACGGATAGTCGCAGTACTGGATGGCCAGCATCCAGGCGCTGAACAGGAACCACAGCACCGGTGCCACCGTCTGGCCAATGCCGGGCACAAAATAGAGGATAAGCAGCACAACCGCGCGGGGCAGGTACCAGGCAAACTTCTGCCATTCACGCTTCATAATGCGAGGGAGGTCTTTCATGATCCCCACGATGCCCGTGTCCGGCGGTGTTGCGCCGGTAAGGCGCGCTTCCAGCTGTTCCGCCAGCAAACCGTTAAACGGCGCGGCTATCCAGTTGGCAATCGTCGAGAAGAAGTAGCCAAATACCAGCAAAACGGAGATCACCGCTACCGGCCAGAGCAGGTAGTTAAGCCACTGCAGCCAGTCCGGCACGTAGCTCATCAGCGATGGGATCCAGCTTTCCAGTTTTGTGAACAGCCACCAGAACGCGCCCCCCATCAGAATAATGTTGATCAACAGCGGCAGAATGACGAAGCGTCGAATACCCGGCAGGGAGACCAGTTTCCAGCCCTGAGAAAAATACCAGACGCCGCTGCGCGGGGGAGAAGAAGATGTTGAAACCATAGCCAGGCTGTACTCCTTTTTACACAACCAGTGGAATTGCCCGCCTATATTATCCACTTACGGACCAATGACCAGTTCGGAAATGTTCGAAAAACCAGCAAAAAGCACGATTTCCTTCATCTTTATGCTGTGAATGCTCTGCACACACTTGCACTTGACGTAAACGGCAAATACTCTTAGTGAGTAAATGTTTGCCGTGGTGGCAAGGTGTTAGAACAACAGAGAATATAATGATGCAGGATTTGCGTCTGATATTAATCATTGTTGGCGCGATCGCCATAATCGCTTTACTGGTACATGGTTTCTGGACCAGCCGTAAAGAGCGTTCCTCGATGTTTCGCGATCGCCCACTGAAGCGCATGAAGTCCAGTCGTGACGACGATTACAGTGAAGATGACATCGATGGAAGCGACGATGACGGCGTGGGTGAAGTTCGTGTTCATCGGGTCAATACTGCGCCCGGCGTAGGCCATGGGGAGCATGAAGCACCTCGTCCTTCGCAGCACCAGTATCAACCGCCGTATGCTTCTGCACAGCCGCGCCAGCCAGCGCCACAGCCTGTGGAAGAACCGGTGCGCCAGCCGCCGCAAAAGCCTGTGTATCAGCAGCCTGCTGCGCCACAGCCGGTTCAACAACAACCCGTGCAGCAGCCTGTGCAACAGCAGCCTGCGCAACCGGTACATCAACCGCAGCAGCCTGTTCATGTTCAACCTGCGCCGCAGCCCGCTCCTGCCCCGCACGTTGAGCCTGAGCCCGTTGTAGAGCCAGAGCCGGTTGTTGAAAAAACGCAGCGTAAAGAAGCGGTGATCATCATGAACGTGGCCGCCCATCACGGCAGCCATCTGAACGGTGACGTACTGCTGAACAGTATTCAACAGGCCGGCTTCAAGTTTGGTGATATGAATATCTTCCATCGTCACCTGAGCCCGGACGGTAGCGGCCCGGCGCTATTCAGCCTGGCCAATATGGTTAACCCTGGCACATTCGACCCAGAAATGACGGGCGATTTCGTGACGCCGGGTGTCACTATCTTTATGCAGGTGCCGTCCTACGGCGACGAACTGCAAAACTTTAAGCTGATGCTGCAATCCGCTCAGCACATCGCTGACGAAGTGGGTGGTGTGGTGCTCGACGATCAGCGTCGCATGATGACCCCGCAGAAGCTGCGTGAGTATCAGGACCGCATCCGCGAAGTTAAGGAAGCCAACGCGTAACCGACGCGTTATCTTCAACTCCTCCTCAACCCCCGCATGTCGGGGGTTTTTTCTCATTGATGGTGTGATATGGACTCAATCGAACAACAACTCACTGAACTGCGAACCACGCTTCGCCATCATGAATATCTCTATCATGTTATGGACGCGCCGGAAGTCCCGGATGCTGAGTATGACCGCCTGATGCGCGAGCTGCGCGAATTAGAGGCGCAGCATCCTGAACTCATTACACCGGATTCCCCCACCCAGCGCGTCGGCGCTGAGCCGCTGGGCGCTTTCAGCCAGGTGCGTCATGAAGTACCGATGCTTTCGCTGGATAACGTCTTCGATGAAGAGAGCTTTCTCGCGTTTAACAAGCGCGTGCAGGATCGCCTGAAAAGCAGCGACGCTCTCACCTGGTGCTGCGAACTGAAGCTGGATGGCCTGGCGGTCAGTCTTCTCTATGAAAACGGCGTGCTGGTGCGTGCCGCGACGCGTGGCGACGGTACGACGGGCGAAGACATCACTACCAACGTGCGTACCATCCGCGCGATCCCGCTGAAGCTGCAGGGTGACAATATTCCTGCACGTCTGGAAGTGCGCGGCGAGGTGTTTCTGCCCCAGGCGGGCTTCGAGAAAATTAACGAAGAGGCACGTCGCACCGGCGGTAAGGTGTTTGCTAACCCGCGTAACGCGGCGGCGGGCTCGCTGCGCCAGCTTGATCCGCGCATCACCGCGAAGCGACCGCTTACGTTCTTCTGCTACGGCGTCGGTATTCTGGAGGGCGGCGAGCTGCCGGATACCCATCTCGGGCGTCTGCTGCAGTTTAAGGCGTGGGGCCTGCCGGTGAGCAACCGCGTTCAGCTCTGCGACTCGCCGGAAGCGGTGCTGGCGTTCTACCACAAGGTGGAAGCGGACCGTCCGACGCTCGGCTTTGATATTGATGGCGTGGTCATCAAGGTGAACTCGCTGGCGCTGCAGGAGCAGCTGGGCTTTGTGGCGCGCGCGCCGCGCTGGGCGGTGGCGTTTAAGTTCCCGGCCCAGGAGCAGATGACCTTCGTCCGCGACGTGGAGTTCCAGGTGGGACGTACAGGGGCCATTACCCCGGTCGCTCGTCTGGAGCCCGTACAGGTGGCCGGCGTGCTGGTGAGTAACGCCACGCTGCATAACGCCGATGAAATCGACCGCCTGGGTCTGCGTATTGGTGACAAAGTGGTAATTCGCCGCGCGGGGGACGTGATCCCGCAGGTGGTTAACGTCGTGGAGTCAGAGCGTCCTGACGATACGCGCGAGGTTGTCTTCCCGACCCATTGCCCGGTGTGCGGCTCGGACGTCGAGCGCGTAGAAGGTGAAGCGGTGGCGCGCTGTACGGGCGGCTTAATCTGTGGCGCGCAGCGTAAAGAGTCACTGAAGCACTTCGTCTCCCGTCGCGCAATGGACGTTGACGGCATGGGCGACAAGATTATCGATCAGCTGGTTGAGAAAGAGTACGTCCACACGCCAGCGGATCTCTTCAGGCTGACCGCAGGTAAACTAACCGGTCTGGATCGCATGGGGCCAAAGTCAGCCCAGAACGTGGTTAACGCGCTGGAAGCGGCAAAAGAGACCACCTTCGCCCGTTTCCTTTATGCGCTGGGCATTCGTGAAGTGGGTGAAGCGACGGCAGCAGGGCTGGCAGCGTACTTTGGTACGCTGGAGGCGCTGGAAAAGGCAAGCATCGACGAACTGCAGAAAGTCCCGGATGTCGGCATCGTCGTCGCCACGCATGTCTTTAACTTCTTTGCTGAAGAGAGCAACCGCGAGGTCATCGGCCAACTGCTGGCAGAGGGCATCAAATGGCCTGCGCCGGTCGTCGTCAACGCCGAAGAGATCGACAGCCCGTTCGCCGGTAAAACGGTGGTGCTGACCGGCAGCCTGAGCCAGCTATCCCGTGATGATGCAAAGGCACGTCTGGTGGCGCTGGGAGCCAAAGTGGCGGGCAGCGTGTCGAAGAAAACCGACCTGGTGATCGCCGGGGAGGCCGCCGGTTCGAAGCTGGCGAAAGCCCAGGAGCTGGGGATTGAGGTTATCGACGAAGCGGAAATGATGCGTCTGTTAGGAGAGTAACGTGGAGAAAGAGCAGCTCGTTGAGATCGCCAATACGGAGATGCCGTTCGGTAAATACAAGGGCCGCAGGCTGATTGATTTGCCGGAGGAGTATCTCCTGTGGTTTGCCCGTAAGGATGAATTCCCGGCAGGGCGACTGGGCGAGCTGATGGCTATCGCGTTACTGATCAAAACCGAGGGGCTGACCCAGCTGGTGCAGCCCCTGAAACGTCCTTAAGCCTTTGCGGCGCGGGTCCCTTCCTGCGCCAGTTTTTCCGTCTGGCGCTTGTAGCGACGCGCCAGCACCGCGCAGACCATCAGCTGGATCTGATGGAAAATCATTAGCGGCAGTACCATCATTCCAATCACCGAGGTCGGGAACAGAATGTTGGCCATCGGGATACCGTTTGCCAGACTCTTCTTCGAACCGCAGAACACAATCGTAATTTCATCCGCTTTGTTGAAGCCGCACTTGCGTGCCACAAAGACGTTTACTGCAATGACAATTGCCAGCAGGATGAGGCTGACCACCACGATAAAGAGCAGCGAACCAGCGCCCACCTTATGCCAGATCCCGTTCACGACCGCTTCGCTGAAGGCGGAATAGACCACCAGCAGGATCGACGACTGGTCGGTTTTTGAAATCCATTTCTTGTGCTTTGCCACAAATGCGCCCGTCCACGGACGCGAGAGATGCCCCAGCACAAACGGCAGCAGCAGCTGCAAACAGATTTTGCCGACCTGCTCAAGGTTACCTTCCGCGCCGTGCATGTTCATCAGCAGGCCCACCAGCAGCGGGGAGACGAAAATCCCCAGCAGGCTGGATGCCGATGCCGAGCAGACGGCGGCCGCAACGTTCCCTCCCGCCAGAGAGGTAAAGGCAATGGCGGATTGCACGGTAGCCGGCAGAATACAGAGATACAGAAAACCGGTATAGAGCGCCGGGTCGACGTTAACCGGTGCCCACCAGGCAAACAGCACGCCGAGGATCGGGAAGAGAATGAACGTGCTGCACATCACCCAGAGGTGCAGCCGCCAGTGGCTCCCCCCTGCGATAATCGCTTCACGGGACAGCTTCGCGCCGTGCATAAAAAACAGCAGTGCGATGGCGGCCGTCGTCAGCCCTTCAAAGAACGGAACGAACCCGCCGCGAGCGGGAAAGAACGAGGCCAGTAAAACGGTAACGACCAGGGTGAGCGTAAACGGATCAACAATACGAAATAGTTTCATAATGACTCCTGAAAACAGATGTCGCTATTGTGCTTTTTTCCATTTGAGAAATAAAATTGATTTATTGCATCCATTCATGAATTAAACAGATGAATTATTCTTTACGCCAGCTCCGCATTTTCGTTACCGTCGCCAATGCCCGCAGCTTTAGCCGGGCAGGGGAGATGATTGGCCTGAGCCAGTCGGCGGTCAGCCACAGCGTGAAAGAACTGGAAAATCAGACCGGCGTCCGGTTGCTTGACCGCACCACGCGCGAAGTGGTGTTGACCGAAGCCGGGCAGCAGCTTGCTCTTCGCCTTGAACGGCTGCTGGATGAGCTGAACAGCACGCTCAGAGACGTGGGGAGGCTGGGGCAGCAGCTTTCGGGTACCGTGCGGGTCGCGGCCAGCCAGACGATATCTGCACACCTTATCCCGCAGTGTATTGCCGAGGGGAACCATCGCTACCCGGACATTGACTTTGTGCTGCATGATCGGCCACAGCAGTGGGTACTGGAGAGCATCCGCCAGGGTGATGTCGATTTTGGTATTGTTATCGATCCCGGCCAGGTGAGCGATCTGGAGTGCGAAAGCGTACTTTCGGAGCCCTTTTTGCTGCTCTGCCGTGACGACGATCCGCTGGCCGCGTTGCCTGACGTCAGGTGGCAGTCACTGCAGGGCGCAAATCTGGTTTTACAAGATTATGCCTCGGGCAGCCGCCCGCTGATTGATTCCGCGCTGATGAATCAGGGAGTAAAGGCAGCGATCGTGCAAGAGATTGGCCACCCGGCAACGCTGTTTCCCATGGTGGAAGCCGGGATCGGCATCAGCGTGTTGCCCGCCCTGGCGCTTCCCCTGCCTCAGGGGAGTCGACTTGCCGTGAAGCGGTTGACGCCCGTTGTCGAACGAAAGCTAATGCTGGTGCGGCGAAAAAATCGTTCACTCTCGGGGGCGGCGCAGGCTATCTGGGAAGTGGTGCGTATCCAGGCACAGCGATTGACCGAGGCCCGCATACGCGATCCACTTTTTAACGCTTCAGAAGATCAGATGTAGATATCAATCTGATTATTATCTGATGGGCTATTCACACCTTCCACTTTGCCCAATTTTTGATCCTGCTTTTTCTGGGCCTCTTCGGCCTGCTGGCGCTGCAGTGCGGCGAGCTGCGCCTGCAGCACTTTGATCTGGGTCTGAATCAGTTCCTGCTGCTTTTTCTTTTCATCCGTGCTGCCGGGACTGTTCGCCAGCTCTTTTAGCTGCTGAGTTAGCTTTTTGATCTTATCGAGAATGCGGCTGATTTGCGCGGCGATATCGTTACTGCTGGAAGTACCGCTCCCGCCGCTGGTTTGAATAGGTTGGGTTGATGCCTGAATGGTCGTCATACTTTTTCCTCGCGTTATAAAACAGAGGTATCGGCACCGACGGGATTAGCTTGAGGAAAATGCGGCAGGTTCACATTTTTTATATCGCAGATAGCAAAAAAGCGCCTTTAGGGCGCTTTTTTACATTGGTGGGTCGTGCAGGATGACTCGCTTCGCTCGCCCTTCGGGCCGTCGCCGTAAACGGCTCCGGTGCCTCACTGCGTTCGGCTCGAACCTGCTGCAGGTTCGAATCATCCAGATCGCAGATAGCAAAAAAGCGCCTTTAGGGCGCTTTTTTACATTGGTGGGTCGTGCAGGATTCGAACCTGCGACCAATTGATTAAAAGTCAACTGCTCTACCAACTGAGCTAACGACCCGAAATGGTGGGCGATGACGGGCTCGAACCGCCGACCCCCTCCGTGTAAAGGAGATGCTCTACCAACTGAGCTAATCGCCCATTTCGGAACTGCTGCGATAAGGTGAGAATGGTGGGCGATGACGGGCTCGAACCGCCGACCCCCTCCGTGTAAAGGAGATGCTCTACCAACTGAGCTAATCGCCCAATCTCAATCCTTATCTACACTGCGAGTCTACCGAAGTAGATGGTGGGTGATGACGGGCTCGAACCGCCGACCCCCTCCGTGTAAAGGAGATGCTCTACCAACTGAGCTAATCACCCCCGCTGTGTGGAGTCGCATTATAGGGAGAGTTGAAAATGAGTCAACGCATTTTCTAAAGTTTTTATTCGTTCGTCGTAAAATTAAGCAAAACGATCGCGAAATGGGCAGTGGCGCATGATTTCTAAACAAAAATCGCAAACTCGGGCCCGATTCAGGGAACAACATTGAGGAATCGCCGCACAGTGATAGAATATTGCCCATTGTTTTTTCCCCAGGATTTGCCGATTACCGGCATCTTTATAACGTAAGGCCATTTCATGAAAATCAAAACTCGCTTCGCGCCGAGCCCGACAGGCTATCTGCACGTCGGTGGTGCACGTACCGCTCTCTATTCCTGGCTTTTCGCACGCCACAACAAAGGTGAGTTCGTGCTGCGTATTGAAGACACCGATCTTGAGCGCTCCACGCCAGAAGCAATTGAAGCCATTATGGATGGGATGAACTGGCTGAACCTGGAATGGGATGAAGGTCCCTACTTCCAGACCAAACGCTTTGACCGCTATAACGCCGTCATTGATGAGATGCTGGTCGCGGGCACGGCGTATAAGTGCTACTGCTCCAAAGAGCGTCTGGATGCGCTGCGTGAAGAGCAGATGGCGAACGGTGAAAAGCCGCGTTATGACGGCCGCTGCCGCCACGACCACAGCGAGCATGCTGCAGATGAGCCTTGCGTTGTGCGTTTTGCTAACCCGCAAGAGGGGTCTGTGATCTTTGACGATCAGATCCGTGGCCCGATCGAATTCAGCAACCAGGAGCTCGACGATCTGATCATCCGTCGTACCGATGGTTCTCCAACCTACAACTTCTGCGTCGTGGTTGACGACTGGGATATGGAAATTACCCACGTTGTGCGCGGTGAAGACCATATCAACAACACGCCACGTCAGATCAACATCCTGAAGGCGCTGAACGCCCCTGTGCCTGTTTATGCGCACGTCTCCATGATCAACGGCGACGACGGGAAAAAGCTGTCTAAACGTCACGGGGCGGTGAGCGTGATGCAGTATCGCGACGACGGCTATCTGCCAGAAGCGCTGCTGAACTATCTGGTGCGTCTGGGCTGGGCTCACGGTGACCAGGAGATCTTCAGCCGCGAAGAGATGATCGAACTGTTCTCTCTCAGCTCTGTCAGCAAATCCGCCAGCGCGTTCAACACCGACAAGCTCCTGTGGCTGAACCATCACTACATCAATACCATGCCGCCAGAATATGTGGCGACGTATCTGCAGTGGCACATTGAGCAGGCAAATATTGATACCCGCACAGGCCCTGAGCTGGCGGATCTGGTGAAACTGCTCGGCGAGCGCTGCAAAACGCTGAAAGAGATTGCTGAAAGCTGCCGCTACTTCTATGAAGAGTTTGATGCGTTTGATGCGGACGCCGCGAAGAAACACCTTCGCCCGGTTGCGCGTCAGCCGCTGGAAGTGGTGCGTGACAAGCTGGCTGCCATTACCGAGTGGACCGCAGAGAATGTGCATCACGCCATTCAGGCGACGGCGGACGAGCTGGAAGTCGGCATGGGTAAAGTCGGTATGCCACTGCGCGTTGCGGTGACCGGTGCGGGTCAGTCTCCGGCGCTGGACGTAACGGTTCATGCTATCGGCAAATCACGCAGCGTAGCGCGCATTAACAAGGCTCTGGACTTTATCGCTGAACGAGAAAATCAGCAGTAATAACGTCTCAGATAAAACAAACGGCAGGGGAACCTGCCGTTTTTTTATGCTTCTTCTTCTGCAATACCCAGACGCTTAAGAAAGCCGTGAATGCCTTCGCGCTTCAGGAAGGTGTCCAGACGCTTCTGCTCTGCTGCAGTCATACTCTCCAGCGTCTCAATTATGCCCGGAAACAGGTTTGCAGAGGGGGCATTGTAGGCGGAGGTGGCCTCCGCGAGATGGTAAACTGCCTGACGGTTGCGAATCGCCGGGAGACTCATGATATGTTCCTTCACGCGCGCATCGATATGAATGAGCCGCGCGCGGCCGCCTTTCACGCCGTTGAGTCCTTCTGTTTTCCAGCCCTGCTGGCGAATCCAGCGATTAACCGTTTGCCTGGCAACGCCCAAACTCTCCGCCAGCTCTTCCGTGGTCATTTTGCTCCGTAATTTTTTCATATCAGTCCCGATCGCGAATCCCTAAACGTTGCAACAATCCGGTGATCCCTTCCCGCAGTAACAGCGATGTCATCTGTTTCTGCTCTTCCGGTGTCATTTCATCAGCCAGCGTCAGGAGTAGGGTGTGAAGCGAACTGTTATGGCTGGTACCTTCTGCCATATCGGACGTTTCGCTTGCCCGACGTGCGCTGCGGATAAAGTCGCGGACTTTTTCGTTCACATGTACCAGTCGCGCTTTCCCGCCCTGAACGCCAGGTTTTGGTGACGTAATCCAACCCTCTTTGCGTACCCATTTATTGATGGTCTGTCGGCTATAGCCAGTGAGCAGGGCTAACTCTTCTGGCGTCATTCGTTCCTTGATCATGCAATTTCCTGAATATCAGTGGGGTTAATTAACGGCTCATTTTATAGCACCGTTTTACATGAAAACGTGACAGGCTTAACTCCTGATTACGAGCACGCTCGCAAAGTGATTCATTTGCATGATTTTTCGGCGATCGAACGGCGGTCATTGATTTTGCCGTTGACACTCCGCAGCGGAATTCATATTATGCCGCCCGTCAACATGACAGCTTTACGATGGGGCTATAGCTCAGCTGGGAGAGCGCTTGCATGGCATGCAAGAGGTCAGCGGTTCGATCCCGCTTAGCTCCACCAAACTCTGAACCCAACAGAGTGCGGTCAGTAAAGTCATATGTGGGGCTATAGCTCAGCTGGGAGAGCGCTTGCATGGCATGCAAGAGGTCAGCGGTTCGATCCCGCTTAGCTCCACCAAAATTGTAAACCCTCGTCAAATGACGAGGGTTTTTTTTATCTGTTTGTAACGCCCGCCACTGGTTTTTGTTATCAAAAAGAAGGTATTCCCATACCTCACCTCAATCGAAATCAATAAACGTGTCTATAAATAGACTTGAACTTGATTCGTGCAATTAATAAACCTATTATCCATCCGGTCAATGATTCAGACGGATAATATACTCATCAGCTTAATGAATAGAAAAACGTACAATAATGTAAAGATATTTATAATTGCCCTGACACTTTGTCTGATTGCGGTACCTGTCTCCCGTTATCTCTCTCCACGCGCAATTGTTAATGGTCATGACGTTTATTTAGCATGGCTGCCGCTCAGCGTGATGCTGGCGGTAATTCTGCTATTTGGGCGCAGGGCTATTTTTCCCATTTTGTTAGGTTTTACTGTCACTAATTTATTCTATATTAATTTAGCGCCGCTACAATATTCAGTTTTGCTGTTCTGTCAGACCTTTGCGTTGTTCGCGGCCTGCGGTCTGCTACGCCTCATGCTGGGCAAGCGCTGGCGCCACTCCATCCCTAACAAGCACATCGGGCTACGTATATTCTGGCTCGGTTTTATTGTGCCATTTGGTATTAAGCTGTCGATGTATATGGCAGGCTATTTGTTTGATTTTCCGGTGACTATCTCAACCTATTTCGGCGAAGGAACGGTAATTTATAATGTTGTGGATATTCAAAGCCTGATATGCGCGGGGCTGATTTTTACCATGATGTTCTATTACCCATTAAGAATGATAATTAATCCTCGTTATGCCGTCACCTTCTGGCGGCGAAGCGTGAAGCCCGTGTTTTATCACAAGAATCCATTATATATTTTTGTCTGGCTGATGCTTTTAGGCGCCATTCTCATCATTTTATGTGGTCCTTTTGAATCACCGGTCATTGCGGGCTATTTGATGCCGCTGATTTTTATTCTTTTTACCCTGGCAATAAGCCGCCTGACCTATGCGTTGATTTCTCTGCTCTGGGCCACCTCAGCGCTCCTGCTGTTGACCTACAACTACAACTTCCTTAACGGGGTCGAATCGGGCCATTCACTCTCCTTTATCCTCTCCGTGCTGATCTCTTTCGCTATCTGCTTGCTTTACATGTCGCGCATTTACCAGCGCAGCGAGTGGCTGAAGCGGGGCTGGCAGGGCAGGGCGCTTACCGATCCCCTTACCGGTTTGCCCAATATTCGTGCGCTGGAAGATTATCTTGAGATTCACCCGGATGCCAAAGTGTGCATTCTGCGCATGGATAACCTGGAGTTTTTGAGCCGCCACTACGGGATTATCATGCGGGTCCACTGCAAACGTACGATCGCCACGTCGCTACAGCCACTTTTGCAGAAAGATGAGACGCTCTTCCAGCTTCCGGGAAGCGAACTGGTGCTGGTATTACTGGGGCCGGGAACCGCCGAGCGGCTCCAGCATATGGTCGATCGGCTGAACAGCCGTAAGATTTTCTGGAACAACACCGGGCTGGATATTGAATTTGGCGCATCCTGGGGAATGGTCGAAAACGGCGAAAAGCTGCATCACACGCTGGGACAGCTGAGCTGGCTGGCAGAGCAGGCCTGCGGAGAGCAAAACGTTCTCGCGCTCACGAATAGCCTTGAGGCGGCATCAGGACAAACGACAGAGCGTGTCCTGATGCTGGCGCGGATTAAGCATGCCCTTGAGGCGGGGCAGTTCCATTTATACGCGCAACCGATCCAGAAGGCGGACGGGAGCGGGTATTACGAAATCCTGGCGCGTATGGAGAGCGAGGGCGAGATCTTCACCCCTGACCGCTTTATTCCGCTGATTGCCCAGTTCAACCTCAGCCATCGGTTTGATATGTGCATTATGGAGAAATTACTGCTGTGGCTGCGCGATCACCCTTCAACACAGGCTGGCACCCGTTTCTCCGTCAATCTGATGCCGCTCACGCTGATGCAAAAAGAGGTGGCGACTGAGATTTGCGCGCTGTTTGAACGGTACGGCGTGGCACCTCAGGCCGTCGTGATTGAGATCACCGAGGAGCAGGCTTTTTCAAATTCAGGCACAAGTATCAACAATATTCAGCAGCTGCGGGATTACGGTTTCCGAATTGCCATAGATGATTTTGGTACTGGCTACGCCAACTACGAGCGCCTCAGACGCCTGCAGGCGGACATCATTAAAATTGACGGCTGCTTTGTGAAAGACATTTGTACAGACGACATGGATGCAATGATCGTCCAGTCGATGTGTAATCTGGCGAAGGCGAAATCGCTGTGCGTCGTCGCGGAATACGTCGAAACGCCGGCCCAGCGGGAGATGCTGCTTTGCTTTGGTGTGGATTACCTGCAGGGATACCTGATAGGCAAACCCAAACCGCTGGAAGAATTGCGGGCATAAAAAAACCGGGAGCCTGGCTCCCGGTTTTTGTTTAACGGTAAACGTTACAGAACCAGTGCCGCGATAGATGCGGACAGGACGCTCACCAGCGTAGAGCCGTAAACCAGCTTCAGGCCAAAGCGAGAAACCACGTTACCCTGCTCTTCGTTCAGACCCTTAATCGCACCGGCGATGATACCGATAGACGAGAAGTTCGCGAAGGAGACCAGGAACACGGAGAGAATACCTTCCGCGCGTGGAGAAAGCGTGCTGGCAATTTTCTGCAGATCCATCATCGCAACGAATTCGTTAGAAACCAGTTTGGTTGCCATGATACTGCCCACCTGCAGCGCTTCGTGAGCCGGAACACCCATCACCCATGCAACAGGGTAGAAGATGTAGCCCAGAATGCCCTGGAAGGAGATACCCAGCACCGCGGCGAACAGGGCGTTCAGTGCAGAAATCAGCGCAATGAAGCCGATCAGCATGGCGGCAACGATAATCGCGACTTTGAAACCGGCCAGGATGTATTCACCCAGCATTTCGAAGAAGCTCTGGCCTTCGTGCAGGTTAGACATCTGGATGTTCTCTTCGCTGGCGTCAACGCGGTACGGGTTGATCAGCGACAGAACGATAAAGGTGCTGAACATGTTCAGTACCAGCGCAGCCACCACGTATTTTGGTTCCAGCATGGTCATATACGCGCCCACGATAGACATGGAAACGGTAGACATTGCGGTTGCCGCCATGGTGTACATGCGGTTGCGGGACATCTTGCCGAGAATATCTTTATACGCGATGAAGTTCTCAGACTGACCGAGGATCAGGGAACTGACGGCGTTGAAGGATTCCAGCTTACCCATGCCGTTCACTTTGGATAACAGGAAACCAATTCCACGAATCACGAACGGCAGAACGCGGATGTGCTGCAGAATACCGATCAGCGCGGAGATGAAGACGATAGGGCAGAGAACCTTCAGGAAGAAGAACGCCAGACCTTCGTCGTTCATTTTACCGAAGACAAAGTTGGTCCCTTCATTGGCGAATCCGAGCAGTTTTTCGAACATTTCGGAGAAGCCTTTCACGAAGCCGAGGCCTACGTTGGAGTTCAGGAAGAACCACGCAAGTAAAACTTCAATGACCAGCAGTTGGACAACATAACGAATACGAATTTTTTTGCGGTCTGTGCTGACCAGCAATGCGAGTGCAGTAACGACAACAAGTGCCAGGACAAAATGAAGGACGCGGTCCATATTTGCTCCAAATATGAGGCAGGTTTAATTTTCGTGCACATTCTATGTAACAAGCGAAAAGAAAACGAGATCGAGGACACACTATAGTTACATCCTGTGACGAGTCTCAAAAATAGTGATCCACAATACATTTTTGTTATGTTAGGTAAATGAGTGAAAAGTTAAGTTTGTGTGCTAGTCTTCACAAAAGCATGCGCGATTTCAGTTTCAGTTAGATCGCCCCACTTACCCGCCCGTCTATCGTTCAAAGCTATCAGAGAAATCACTGCAAACTTCATAAATGATCTTGATAATCATTCTCATTTTGATAGCATTAAACATAGCAAAGGCTATATTTCAGAGGCAGAAATGACAAACAGTCGCGTAGAGGGTAGCAGTGGCAGAGCAGCGCGCAAGTTGCGGTTCGCATTAATGGGACCTGCGTTCATCGCTGCCATTGGTTATATCGATCCAGGTAACTTTGCGACCAATATTCAGGCCGGGGCCAGCTTCGGCTATAAGCTGCTCTGGGTGGTCGTCTGGGCAAACCTGATGGCAATGCTGATTCAGATGCTCTCCGCAAAGCTGGGGATTGCGACGGGCAAAAACCTGGCGGAGCAAATTCGCGACCATTATCCGCGTCCCGCGGTCTGGCTCTACTGGGTTCAGGCTGAAATCATCGCCATGGCCACTGACCTTGCTGAATTTATCGGCGCAGCGATCGGCTTTAAGCTGATTCTGGGTGTGTCGCTGTTGCAGGGGGCGGTCCTCACCGGGATTGCCACGTTCCTGATCCTGATGCTGCAGCGTCGGGGTCAAAAGCCGCTGGAGAAGGTCATTGGCGGTCTGCTGCTGTTTGTCGCGGCGGCCTATATCGTTGAGCTAATCTTCTCACAGCCGAATCTGGCGCAGCTCGGTAAAGGAATGGCGATCCCAAGCCTGCCGACCTCGGAAGCGGTGTTCCTGGCCGCCGGGGTGCTGGGGGCGACCATCATGCCGCATGTGATCTATCTCCACTCCTCGCTGACTCAGCATCTCCACGGTGGGACGCGTAAAGAACGTTACTCCGCCACCAAGTGGGACGTGGCGATCGCCATGACCATCGCGGGGTTTGTCAATCTGGCGATGATGGCTACTGCAGCCGCAGCTTTCCACTTTAACGGTCATACCGGTATTGCCGATCTCGACCAGGCGTATCTCACGCTGGAGCCGTTGCTGAGCCATGCTGCCGCCACGATATTTGGCCTTAGCCTGGTGGCTGCTGGTCTCTCTTCTACGGTGGTGGGCACGCTGGCAGGCCAGGTGGTGATGCAGGGGTTTGTCCGGTTCCATATTCCGCTGTGGGTTCGTCGTTCCGTCACCATGCTGCCGTCATTTGTGGTGATTCTGATGGGACTCGACCCAACGCGAATTCTGGTCATGAGCCAGGTGCTGCTGAGTTTTGGTATTGCGCTGGCGCTGGTGCCGCTGCTGATCTTTACCAGCAACAAAACCCTGATGGGCGAGCTGGTCAACTCAACGCTGGTGAAACGAACCGGGTGGGCCATCGTGGTGGTGGTCGTGGCGCTGAACCTGTGGTTGTTAGTGGGAACCGCGCTGGGTCTTTAACAAAAAAGGAGCCGTGGAGGCTCCTTTTTGATTAGTGATGATGGCCGTGACCATGACCTTTGCCGCGACCCCAGCCGCCGCGACGGTCGTCACGATCGTTCCAGCCTTCACGGTAACCGCGCTCATAGGCGCTGTCTTTATACCAGCCGCGGTGTCTGCCGTTATCATGTTTCCACCAGCGATCGCCGCGCCACTCATAGTGACGATGCCAGTAATCACGGTCGCGCCAGTAGCCGCCGTCCCAGTATCTGCCGTAGTCGTCACGATCGCCAATTTGTAATTTTACTGATGGCAACAGGGTGATTTCGCCCGCAGTGGCGATCAGCGGCGCCGAAGCCAGTAATACCGCTGCAAGAATCAGTGACCTGAACATACTCTTTCTCCTTCACGATCGGGGCCTTTGTTGGGCCTGTTAACGCAATTTTACGAGTTGGTAAAGCGTCGTATCATCGCCTCAACTCCGAATTCCTGGGTGAGAGCACTTTTTGCTAAAAGTGATGTTATATTGAGCTGCTCAGGATCGCGTCTATACGGGCCAACTCTTCTGCAGAGAAATGGCGGTTTGCCAGCATCCCCACGGCGTCATCAATCTGAGCCGCTTTACTTGCCCCAATCAGCACCGACGTCACTTCCTCATGGCGTAATACCCAGGCCAGCGCCATCTGGGACAGCTTCTGGCCGCGGCTTTCTGCCAGGGCATTCAGCTTCCTGACTTTCTCCAGCTTCTCTTCGGTGAGCTGATCGGGTTTAAGAAACTGACTGCCGCTTGCCGCGCGTGAGTCTGCGGGGATGCCGTTCAGATAGCGATTGGTCAGTTGCCCGCCGGCCAGCGGCGAGAAGGGAATACAGCCGACTCCCTTTTCCTGCAACACGTCCAGCAGCCCCGCTTCCGGCGCACGTTCAAAAAGGGAGTATTTCGGCTGGTGGATCAGGCAGGGCGTCCCGAGGTCATTAAGGATATCAATCGCCTGGCGAGCCAGAACAGCCGGGTAGTTGGATAATCCGACATACAAAGCCTTCCCCTGACGCACCACATGGTCAAGCGCTTTCATGGTTTCCTGCAGCGGCGTTTCCGGATCTGGCCGGTGATGATAGAAGATATCCACATACTCCAGCCCCGTGCGCTTCAGGCTTTGATCGAGGCTTGCCAGCAGATATTTACGTGACCCCCAGTCGCCGTAAGGCCCCTCCCACATGGTATAACCCGCTTTGGTGGAGATGATTAGCTCGTCGCGCCAGGGCAGGAAATCCTCCTGCAAAATACGTCCGAAATTACGTTCGGCCGATCCGGGGGGCGGGCCATAGTTGTTGGCAAGGTCGAAATGCGTAATGCCCAGATCGAACGCACGCTGTAAAAGTTGACGGCTGTTTTCGATAAGGGTGGTGTCACCAAAGTTATGCCACAGCCCAAGCGAGATGGTAGGCAACCTGAGTCCGCTTCGCCCGCAGCGGCGATACTCCATTGTCCTGTAACGATTTTTGTCCGGCTGATAACCCATTTTCGTGACCTCTGGCGCTGAAGTGAAAAATCAGTGTATGCGTTTACATTTTCGTGAAAAAAAGCAGCATAGCGCAGCCTTTTTTGTAAAGCATTCTTTCCATGCCCTTCTTATCACCAATTCTGGACAGCCATCACGCTTATTTAATACTCAAGGTGAGGTCAACATTAGAAGGATACCTGTTCATGCGTACCCCATACTGCGTCGCCGATTACCTGCTGGACCGTCTTACTGATTGTGGAGCCGATCATCTGTTTGGCGTGCCGGGCGACTATAACCTGCAGTTTCTCGACCATGTGATAGACAGCCCGGATATCTGCTGGGTGGGCTGTGCCAACGAGTTAAACGCTTCTTATGCCGCTGACGGATACGCCCGATGTAAGGGCTTTGCCGCGCTGCTGACGACATTTGGCGTAGGAGAGTTAAGCGCCATGAACGGCATTGCGGGCAGCTTCGCCGAGCACGTTCCGGTCTTGCATATTGTAGGGGCACCGGGTACGGCATCACAGCAAAGAGGGGAGCTGCTGCACCACACGCTTGGCGACGGTGAGTTTCGTCATTTTTATCATATGAGCGAACCGATCACTGCTGCACAGGCGATCCTGACCGAACAAAACGCCTGTTATGAAATCGACCGGGTGTTAACGACAATGCTCCGGGAGCGTCGCCCCGGCTATCTGATGTTGCCTGCCGATGTGGCAAAAAAGGCCGCCACTCCCCCTGTAAACGCTCTCACGCTCAGGCTTCCACATGCCGATAGTGCCTGCCTGAAAGCATTTCGGGACGCCGCAGAAAACAAGCTTGCCAGGAGCAAGCGTACTGCGCTGCTGGCCGATTTCCTTGTCCTGCGCCACGGCCTGAAGCATGCGCTACAAAAATGGGTCAAAGACGTGCCGATGGCACACGCCACCATGCTGATGGGCAAAGGGATATTTGACGAACGTCACGCCGGATTTTATGGCACCTACAGCGGTTCAGCGAGCGCCGGTGCGGTAAAAGAGGCGATTGAAGGGGCGGATACCGTACTGTGCATCGGCACGCGATTTACCGATACCCTGACCGCCGGCTTCACGCATCAGCTCACCCCGGCACAAACGATAGAAGTTCAGCCTCATGCCTCACGCGTGGGTGATCTCTGGTTTACCGGCATCCCTATGCTTCAGGCAATCGAAACGCTGGTGGAACTGTGCAAACAGCACGTGCACGAGACGCCCGCGCAGTCTTCTCAAAGCGCGATGGCCTACCCGCAGCCGGATGGCTCGCTGACGCAGGCGAATTTCTGGCAAACGTTGCAGACATTTATTCGTCCGGGAGACATCATTCTTGCGGATCAGGGCACCTCGGCCTTCGGCGCGATCGACCTTCGTCTGCCGGCTGACGTGAATTTTATCGTCCAGCCGCTGTGGGGATCGATTGGCTATACGCTGGCGGCAGCATTTGGCGCGCAAACGGCCTGCCCGAACCGGCGCGTGATTGTCCTGACGGGGGATGGCGCGGCGCAACTTACTATCCAGGAGCTTGGCTCGATGCTGCGGGATAAACAACACCCCATCATTCTGGTCCTGAACAACGAAGGGTACACGGTGGAAAGAGCGATCCACGGGCCTGAGCAGCGTTACAACGACATTGCGCTATGGAACTGGACGCAAATCCCGCAGGCCCTGAGCCTTGATCCTCAGGCCCAGTGCTGGCGGGTCAGTGAAGCGGAGCAGCTGGCGGACGTCCTTGAGAAAGTGGCACACCACGAGCGGCTCTCGCTGATTGAGGTGATGCTGCCGAAAGCCGATATCCCTCCGCTGCTGGGGGCGATCACCAAAGCGCTGGAAGCGCGCAACAGCGCCTGATTATTTGTCGTTTCGCCAGGCCATCATCATCGGTTTGCCCGCCAGCAGGAGCCAGGCGGGCAACATCACGATGCAAAGTAACGGGATGAGGGTGGTATCCGGTACCACCACGGCGGCCATGAAGAGGCTCAGCCAGGCATCGCGCGTGACCACCAGCACCAGCCCCAGAATCGAGCAGGAAACGGTAATCGCAGCCGGAACGGCATCGACATGCTCGTGCAGCATCAGCCCCAGCGCAACGCCGACAAAGACCGCCGGGAAGATGCGTCCACCACGGAAACCGCAGGCGGCCGCCACCACCAGCGCTGCCAGCTTGATCACGGCAAACAGCAGATAGTCGGAGACGCTGAACACCTGGCTGAAGGCCAGCTGCTGCATCTCGTCCAGTCCTTTAAACAGCGTCACCGGCCCGCCGATCGTACCTAAAATACCCAGAACCAAACCGCCAGCCCCCAGAATCAGCACCGGGTGTTTGAGTCTGTGCATCAGCCGGTGCAGGCGTGGAAGACACCATACTGCCACCATGCCCAGCGCAATGGCGATGGCGACGACGATGGCGCCGCTGAAGATATCGGCGATTTGCATCTGGCCGTAGTGGGGGAGAGAGAGTGAAAAATGGGGATGGAAAAACAGGCTGGTCGTCAACGCTCCGGCGGCTGCGGCCATCAGTGGGGCAAAGAGCTTGTCCCACAGCGGGACGTCGTTATTGCTGCTGAGCGTCTGCGAAAAGATCAGTGCGGCAGCGACGGGCGTGCCGAAGAGCGCCCCGATGGTGCCTGCGGAGGCGAGAATGGTCCAGTCCAGCGCGCCAACGCGGGGCAAAATGCGTGAACCAAGAAAAACCGCCAGGCCAATGTTCACGGCCATAATCGGATGCTCAGGTCCCAGACTAACGCCTCCAGCCAGACCGATAATCAGCGCAATGATTAGCCCTGGCAACGCCGAGGGGGCCACCGGGGCACCGATCAACGGTTCCAGTGCCGGATCGGGGCCAGCATGACCTGGACTGAAACGGATCACCAGGCCCACCGCAATACCGGTTAACGTCAGCATCCCAACGATCCACGCAGGAGAGTCAGCGGTGACGCCCAGCCCTGCAGGAAGCGCGTTCCATAATAGTGTTTGCAGCACCGACGCGACTTTCATCACGACAATAAGGACCAGACTTGAAACCACGCCTATGATGAGCGCCGGAATTGCCAGCAACAGCATGGTTCTGGCTCGCGGGTGAAGCATGATGATTTCCTTGTACAAAACGGTATTACGTTACTTTGCACATTAAGCCTTATGGCAATAGTGCAAAAGGTGCTGAAACGGTAAAGTTATTCTGTGACGAAGATCGATAATCCATGGGCATTCACCTTCCGGTCGTTGTTGTTATCACGCCTTGAATTTACAGTGTCCCAAAGATTTATTCTGACTTTAGCGGAGCAGTAGAAGAATGACAAAGTATGCTTTGGTAGGCGATGTGGGCGGCACGAATGCGCGCCTTGCATTATGCGATGTAAATAGCGGTGAAATTTCCCGGGCGAAAACCTATTCCGGTCTCGATTATCCAAGCCTTGAGGCCGTTGTCCGCGTCTATCTGGAGGAGCATCAGATAAGCGTCGAAGATGGCTGCATCGCCATTGCCTGCCCGATAACCGGCGACTGGGTCGCCATGACCAACCATACCTGGGCATTCTCCATCGCCGAGATGAAAAAAAACCTCGGCTTTGCGCATCTTGAAATCATCAATGACTTTACCGCGGTGTCCATGGCGATCCCGATGCTGAAGCCTGAGCATCTGATCCAGTTTGGCGGCGCTGAACCGGTCGAAGGTAAGCCGATTGCGGTTTACGGGGCCGGTACCGGGCTGGGCGTTTCACATCTGGTGCATGTCGCTCAGCGCTGGGTGAGCCTGCCGGGTGAAGGTGGTCACGTGGACTTTGCGCCAAACAGCGAAGAAGAGGGCATTATCCTCGAAGAATTACGCGCGGAGATCGGCCACGTCTCCGCCGAGCGCGTGCTGTCAGGACCGGGGCTGGTGAACCTGTACCGGGCGATTGTGAAATCGGACGGTCGTCTGCCGGAAAATCTGCAGCCGAAAGACGTCACCGAACGCGCGCTGGCGGACAGCTGCATTGACTGCCGTCGTGCCCTGTCGCTGTTCTGCGTGATCATGGGGCGCTTCGGCGGCAATCTGGCGCTGACGCTGGGTACCTTCGGAGGCGTTTATATTGCAGGTGGTATTGTGCCGCGTTTCCTGGAGTTCTTTAAAGCCTCCGGCTTCCGCGGCGGGTTTGAGGATAAAGGGCGCTTCAGAAGCTACGTGCAGGACATTCCGGTTTATCTGATCGTGCATGATAACCCAGGCCTGCTGGGGTCGGGTGCCCACCTGCGTCAGGTTCTCGGTCAAATCCTCTGACGCATAGCCCTCTCCCGCAGGAGAGGGCTTTTTTGTTACAGGTGCATGAGCTGGCGGAACTCTTTCACCTTGCTGCGGCTTACCGGCACCTGAAAATCCAGATCCTTCAGACGCAAGATATAGGTGTTGTTAAACCACGGTTCGATCTCGCGGATCTTGTTTAAATTGACGCAGAACGAGCGGTGGCAGCGGAAAAAGTGCGACGCAGGCAGCTTGCTGCAAAACTCGGTGATGTTCATCGCCATCACGTAAGATTCCCGTCGCGTATAGACAAACGTCATCTTTTCATGGGCTTCGGCATAGTAGATATCATTGACCGGCGTCACGATGATGCGCTCATCTTTGACCAAATTAATGGTGTCGTTTTCCCGTACCGTTGGGCTGGCGTTTGCAGGGGCGGTCTGCTGCTGCCACGCGGCCTCCAGCTTTTGCAGCATGCTGACAATCCGCGACTCCTGGTAAGGCTTAAGGATATAGTCAAATGCCTCCAGCTCGAAGGCCTCTACGGCGTGCTCTTTCCAGGCGGTAACGAAAACAATAAACGGCTTATGGGCAAACTGATTGATGTTTTGCGCCAGCAATACGCCATCCAGCGACGGAATATTGATGTCCAGGAAGATGGCATCGACCCGGTTATGCTGCAGAAACTTCAGCACGTCCAGACCGTCATCAAAGGTACCCACAATTTCCATCTGGCTGTGGCTGTTGATAAGCCAGGTTAGCTCCTGTTGAGCCAGAATTTCATCTTCTACGATGATGACTTTCATGGGTTACTCCACCTGGGGCAACAGTGATGTTGCCGAATGAACGGGAGAGCGCTCGTTCGGGACGTAAAACGCAATTTCGGTGCCCGGTTCAAGACGCTGAATATGCAGCCCGTCGCCGTAAAGCAGCTTGACCCGGTGGTGCACGTTCAGCAGGCCGATTTTATTTCCAGGCATCTCGTTAGACTCCACCCGCTCAATGACTTTTGGATCAATTCCGTGGCCGGTATCGCGCACGGCAATACGTACGCGGTTGCCGCTTTCGGTGACGCTGATGGTGACGACGCCTTTGCCTTTACACGGCTGAATGCCGTGAACAATCGCGTTTTCGACCAGCGGCTGGATAAGCAGGCTTGGGATCACGCAGTTGACCTCTTCATCAATATCGTAAATGACCGTGAGCTTGTCACCAAAGCGCGCCTGCTCAATCGCGATGTAGTCTTTAATCTGATACAGCTCTTTTTTGATGTCGATCTGCTCGTCATCTTTCAGCTCGATGTTGTAGCGTAGATAGCGCGACAGGTTAAAAATCAGCTGGCGCGCGGTGTCCGGATTAAGACGAATGGACGAGGAGATCGCGTTCAGCGCGTTAAACAGGAAATGGGGATTGATTTTGCTCTGCAGCGCGCGCAGCTCTGCCTTATTTGCCATCTCACGCAGTTGTTCCGCCCGGGATACTTCCAGCTGGGTGGAGATAATCTGCGACAGGCCGATGGCCATCTCCTGCAGCGTGGAGGTGATCTGATGCGCGTGGCAGTAATAAATTTTCAGCGTGCCCGTTACGACGCCTTTCTCCCACAGCGGAATCACCAGCATGGAGTGGATTTCCGGCGTTCGGTGGGCTTCATCATTGTTTTTAATAATGATTTTACCGTAGTTAATCGCCTGTCGGGTGGTTGGGCTGATGGTGTCATCATTATCGCGATAGTTGTGCTCCCCGACGCCAACGTAGGCCAGCACGTGGTCAATATTGGTGATGGCGACAGCGTCAGCGTGGATGTCATGGCGGATAATTTCGCAGACCTGACGCAACGACTCCGCGTTAACGTGGCGGAAGAGAGGCAGCGTTTTGTTGGCGATATCCAGCGCCAGCTTGGCCTGACGGGCGGCGCTGGCCTCTTTTTCCCCTTCAACGCTTTGCACCAGCAGCACGATAAAGCCGATGCACACGCTGCCCAGGATCATCGGAATACCGATTTTCGAGACGATATCCAGCCCAAGTTCGGTGGTCGGGGCCCAGACGACGACCAGAATCATGGTCAGCGTTTCGCACACCATGCCCGCCACGATCCCTGCGCGCCAGCGCTGTTTTTTCGGGATTTTGCGGCTGATCCAGCCGGAGAGCACCCCGGCGATAATGCTGGTAATAAAGCAGGGCACCGCCGTGACGCCGCCGATGTCAATCAGGTAGCGATGGGTTCCGGCAATCACGCCGGTGATGACACCCACCCACGGGCCAAACAAAATTCCGCCGGACATCACGGCGATAATGCGCACGTTAACCAGCGAACCCTCTACCGGCACGCCAGACCAGGTGCTGAACAGGGCGAACAGCGAAAAGATGGCGGTAACGGCCAGCAGCTCTTTTGGCGAGTGTGCGGATTTGTGCAATAGCTCGCGAAACAGGCGAATGCGAATGAGGAAAAACAGGCAAATCAGCATTAATGCCGCACGGTCAAAAACCGCCAGCAGCATAGTGAATATTTCGTGCACGAGTAGACCTGGGAAAACGGGAAAGAACCATGATAAAAAACCTGACGCGTGTTGACCAGCTATCCGTCAGGTTTATCAAATGAGGAAAAACCATAATTTCTAAAGGGGATTGTCTGTCGGTAACGGACACGTCCTGATTTTTTATAGCCTGCGTATCGTCAGGTAACCGTTTTGATATCATCCTGTTAAATAACAGCTATCAGAAAGCCAACCCTGAAACAGGGGCTTCCGCTTTTCGGCACCGCCGGGTTCCGGTTTTCAGGCGATCGCTTTTTTTTCACTTCCCTCTCGACAGCGTGATTTTTTTCAGGTTATTTTCTAAGCACGCCACATCGGTGGCAGCGTCGCTCGGACGGTCCGGGCGCTAACGTTAATCTGAGGAATCTATGGCTGAATTCAGTCCTGAACGCCGTTTTACGCGTATCGATCGTCTCCCCCCTTATGTTTTCAATATCACCGCTGAACTGAAGATGGCTGCGCGTCGGCGCGGCGAAGATATTATTGATTTCAGCATGGGTAACCCTGACGGCCCAACGCCACCGCATATCGTTGAAAAACTCTGCACGGTTGCCCAGCGTCCGGATACGCACGGCTACTCGACCTCCCGCGGTATTCCCAGATTACGTCGCGCGATCTCGCGCTGGTATCAGGATCGCTATCAGGTTGATATCGATCCGGAAAGTGAAGCGATTGTCACCATCGGCTCGAAAGAGGGGCTGGCACACCTGATGCTGGCTACGCTGGATCATGGCGATACGGTGCTGGTACCGAATCCCAGCTACCCAATCCACATCTACGGTGCGGTGATTGCCGGGGCGCAGGTCCGTTCGGTTCCGCTGGTGGAAGGGGTCGATTTCTTTAACGAACTGGAACGTGCGATTCGCGAAAGCTATCCGAAACCGAAGATGATGATCCTCGGTTTCCCATCGAACCCAACGGCCCAGTGCGTGGAGCTCGATTTCTTCGAGAAAGTGGTCGCGCTGGCGAAGCGTTATGACGTGCTGGTGGTTCACGATTTAGCCTATGCCGACATCGTGTATGATGGCTGGAAAGCGCCATCTATTATGCAGGTCCCGGGCGCGCGTGACGTGGCGGTAGAGTTCTTCACCCTGTCGAAAAGCTACAACATGGCGGGCTGGCGTATTGGCTTTATGGTGGGTAACAAAACGCTGGTGAGCGCACTGGCGCGTATTAAGAGTTACCACGACTACGGCACCTTCACGCCGCTGCAGGTTGCGGCTATCGCTGCTCTTGAGGGCGACCAGCAGTGCGTCCACGAGATTGCCGCTCAGTATAAGCGCCGTCGCGACGTGCTGGTAAAAGGCTTGCATGAAGCGGGCTGGATGGTGGAAATGCCGAAGGCATCCATGTACGTCTGGGCGAAAATTCCGGAACCGTACGCGGCGATGGGATCGCTGGAGTTTGCCAAAAAGCTGCTCCAGGATGCGAAGGTGTGCGTATCACCGGGCATTGGCTTTGGTGATTATGGCGACACCCATGTGCGGTTTGCCCTGATTGAAAATAGCGACCGCATTCGTCAGGCGGTGAGGGGCATCAAGAGTATGTTCCGGGCCGACGGGCTTCTCTCCTCGAAGAGCGTGGCTGAAAATCCCGCGTCATCATGACATAAAAAAACAGGAGCCAATGGCTCCTGTTTTTTTGACTGCATGTTCTTCACTAGATCATCAGGGCAAAGGTTCCGGCCCAGACTAAAACAATCACCGAAATGCCCATAAAGAAATATTTCACGTTTCATCGCTCCGCGTATCTTGTGGTACGCATTTAAAAACAGAGTCCACCTGATTATAGAGAACTGAAATCCGGTCAAAGCGGAAATGAGAATTTTCCCGTTTCGCCGCTCACTCCAGCTCAGAATTCTGTGCTTTCCTGTTGCCAGACGGCGCTAATGTACGCCTAAAAATGAGGGGTGACAAGAAGGATTTTTTTAAATAATTTCCGTCACTTACGAGTGTCGTGGAACGGCGACAGTTTGATTTCGCATCGCAATAAATTCACTTTGGGCGACGCAATGAAAAACGGTTTCTTAACGGATGACAGGTGATTGAAAAGGTTAGTTTCTTAGCGAAACTAACCTTTCTGAAGAGCTTAAATATAGAGCGAGGCTTCGCCAATAGGGCGGGTTTTGAAACGACGATGCATCCACAGATACTGCTCTGGCGCACGCATGATTTCAGTTTCGATGACTTTATTGATAAACGCCGCGGCTTCGCACTCGTTTTCAGGATAGTTAGCCATCTCAGGAGAGATGTGCAGACGATAGCCTGATTTATCTGCTTTTCTCACCATCGTCACGGTCAGCATGGAAGCGCCCGACAAACGAGAAATGACAAAGGTGCCGTTGGTCGTCGCAACATCTTTAACCGCAAAGAAAGGCGCAAAGCTGCTGCCTTTACGTCCATAATCCTGATCGGGGGCAAACCAGACGGCTTCACCTTTCTTCAGAGCCCCGACCATACCGCGCAGGTTATTACGGCTGATCATCGCCTTATTCGAACGCATGCGGCCACGCGTTTGTACCCACTCCATCAGCGGACTGTTGTGTGGTCGATAGGTCGCCATCATTGGCTGGCACAGGCCCATCACGCGGCCACCCAGTTCCAGCGACATAAAGTGAACGCCGACGACCATCACGCCGCGTTTTTGCATCTGTGCGCGTTTAAGGTTATCCAGCCCTTCCACGTCAAACCACTTGCGGACGCGCTCATCCGGCCAGAACCAGGCCATGCCGGTTTCAAGCAGTGCCATGCCGATAGACTTGAAGTTTTCAGCGATGAGTTTCTCGCGCTCTTCGGCATTGTAATGCGGAAAGCAAAGCTCAATATTTTTACGCGCGATGGATTCGCGGCGTTTCAGGAAGAAGCGGGAAGCGCTGCCCAGTTTCGACCCCAGCATACGCAGGACAGGGTACGGAAGTTGAACCAGCAGCCAGAGAACGCCAAGACCAAACCATGTAAACCAGTAACGCGGGTGTAAAAACGCGCGTTGAAATTTGGATTGAGACAAAATAGTAAAACCTATGTGAAGCCTGTAAAGGTAGCGCAGAGTTTGCGATACGACGTGCCGATAAGACCGTTCTTCAAGGTGATGGTTGCAGGCTTTACCGAACTTTACGGCGTTGCCTGGCCACTGCTGATTTGGGTGGGCGGCGTAATGTAGCACCGTTATACGATATGTGCTATTACTCGTTTTTGATTAAAAAAGCGGCAGTTAAGGAGGTGCTTGATTTTACAGATTTTATAGAAAGTCGCATTGAAAGCGTTTTTCCTGACTGAGCGGAGAGCAGAAGCCCTGGCGATCGGATGGAAGACGTAACGAAAAAGAATGGCATTGTTGAGTTACGGCAAATTAATCATTTCTCGTTTATTTCTTCCTTACCTAATAAATAAGAATTTTCTTTGTGAAAAATCTTATTTATTATTCATATCCTCAATGGAATAGTCGTCTTTTATCACCCACTTTTCTCTTCTTTTAATTGAACTGCAATAAAATATTGCAGTTCTTTCTTGTTTTTTGACATAGTGCCGTGATGCAAATCAAAATAAGATGTTTTTATTAATATCTCTCTGGCTGCAATCCCTTCGGCGATACAAATATTCGATTTGTGAGAAAAGAGTAGTTTCTTTTTCTGAGTTGATTGAGCAATTTGCGATAATGTCTTAGTGGAAAATTCTTAAGAAAATTCTTGTATCGGATAAATGATCTGTGTATTTGATTTTGTTCCGAACATTATTCTATTATTGCGCATCAAGAACGATACCGTGAAGTTGGCATAGCAAAACAAAGAGGGATGATTAGATGGCTGACAGTTTTCAGAACGAGGTGCCTAAGGCACGTATTAACCTGAAGCTTGACCTGCATACTGGCGGAGCAAGCAAGAAAATGGAATTACCCTTGAAATTGCTTGTTACGGGTGATTTCAGCAACGGGCAGGAATCTGCGACAATATCTGAGCGTGAAAAGATTAACATCACCAAAAATAATTTTGATAGCGTTCTTTCCGAATATTCCCCAAAAGTTAACCTGGCCGTAAAAAATACACTGTCTGACGATGGTGGTGAAGACAACATTCAGCTGACTTTCCAGAGCATGAAAGATTTCACGCCAGAGCAGGTGGCTGCCCAAATTCCGCAGCTGAAGGCGATGCTGGCGATGCGCAACTTGCTTCGCGATCTCAAAGCTAACCTGTTGGATAACCAGACTTTCCGAAAAGAGCTGGAAAAAATCGTTGTTGACCAGTCGCTTAGTGCTGAGTTGCGAAATGAACTGTCCGCACTGGCTTCAAAACAACCTTAACCATCATGCTGTTTTAACGGATTAATCAAGGAATGCTCATGTCTGTACAAAATAATATTGCTGGCGGGGAAAGCGTGGTGCTGGAACGTCCTGCTGTGGGTGGTGTATACGCCTCACTGTTTGAGAAAATCAATCTGAATCCTGTCTCCGAGCTGAGTGCGCTGGACATCTGGCAAGATGCACAGGCGATGTCCGATGCGACCGCTGACGAGCGTCTGACAGCAGGTATGCAGGTCTTTCTGGAATGCCTGACCAAGGCAGGCTCGAAAGTCGAAAAACTGGATAAAAGCCTGATCGATCACCACATCGCTGAGCTCGATTACCAGATAAGCCGCCAGCTCGACGCCGTTATGCACCATGAAGAGTTTCAGGCGGTTGAGAGCCTGTGGCGCGGCGTGAAGTCGCTGGTTGATAAAACGGATTTTCGCCAGAACGTGAAAATTGAGCTTCTGAGCATGTCTAAAGAAGAGCTGCGCCAGGACTTTGAAGACAGCCCGGAAATCATCCAGAGTGGCCTGTATAAACACGCCTATATTGATGAATATGATACCCCAGGCGGCGAGCCGATTGCGGCGCTGATTTCCGCTTATGAGTTCGATGCTTCAGCGCAGGATGTCGCTCTGCTGCGCAACATCTCAAAAGTATCTGCGGCTGCACATATGCCGTTTATCGGCTCAGCAGGCCCGAAATTCTTCCTCAAGGAGTCAATGGAAGACGTCGCTGCGATTAAAGATATTGGCAACTATTTTGATCGCGCCGAGTACATCAAGTGGAAATCGTTCCGCGATACGGACGACGCTCGCTACATCGGTCTGGTGATGCCCCGCGTACTGGGACGCTTGCCATATGGCCCGGATACCGTTCCGGTTCGCAGCTTCAACTATGTCGAAGAAGTCAAAGGTCCGGATCACGACAAATACCTGTGGACGAATGCGTCGTTTGCCTTCGCGTCCAACATGGTGCGTAGCTTTATCAATAATGGCTGGTGTGTACAGATCCGTGGCCCGCAGGCCGGCGGTGCGGTTCAGGATCTGCCTATCCATCTGTATGACCTGGGTACCGGCAATCAGGTAAAAATCCCGTCTGAGGTCATGATCCCTGAAACGCGCGAATTCGAATTCGCGAATCTGGGCTTTATTCCGTTGTCCTACTACAAAAACCGCGACTACGCCTGCTTCTTCTCAGCCAACTCCGCCCAGAAACCGGCTCTGTATGACACCGCAGATGCAACGGCCAACAGCCGCATCAACGCGCGTCTGCCGTACATCTTCCTGCTGTCGCGTATCGCCCACTACCGTGAGTGGCTGGACCTTTACTCCGCCTGGTGCTTTATCCTGCTCAAGACAGCAATTTGATGAGAGCACATTTTTTGGGCTAATTATCGCGCTTCTTTCATAGCGAAAACGGAATGAGTAATAATTTTTGGGGCTGTTAGCTATTCCGTTCTCATCAGAAGAAATAACAAAACTAGCGGGAAGCGGAACTCCAAAATAACAGAGTAAGTAACGAGTATGAAAAAGAGAGAATTAATCTTCCTTTTGGTCTCAGGAATTATTTTGACAACACAGGCCGATGCGGCACGCGGAAGGCAGCCTTGCTCAGGTTCAAAAGGAGGTATAGCGCACTGCACATCGGATGGACGCTTTGTCTGTAACGACGGGACTTTGAGTCAGTCGAAACGATTCTGTTCCGGGTATAGTCCCTCAGAAGGCAGCAATCGTTTAACACCATCAACTTCCTCCCGAAAAAAGCAGATGAAAAAGATAACAACTGCGAAAAAGCAGAAACAGCAACGCGTGACAGAAAACGACGAACCGGCCAGCACAAAAGCCCGACAGCCAACATGCGTACCCCTCTATATGGCCAACAAACCCGGATATACCCATTTACCGATTTGCTCAGGGAGTCAATATTAATAAGATATAGCAAAGATACCCTATTTGTTTTAAAGATTAAATAATCGGATTTATATGAAACAAGGAAATAAATAACATATGGCACGAAGGAAAAAAGATGACAATGCCGCAGGAATTATTTTGGTTGTTATCGGTGTAATTGCCTGGGGTATTTATGTCACGGTAAGAGCATTAATAAATTTTAATGAGCGATTTATCGAGTCTGTGTCTAATCCAGCAGGAATCATCAGTTTATTCTTTGGCTTACTGATAGCCGTTGCGTTGATAATGCGGGTTTTCATTTACCGGGGCTTCC